>CAISYK010000824.1 GCA_903889605.1 uncultured Bacteroidota bacterium | reverse complement strand
TCATCGTCACCGCCAACAATAGCACCAGCATGTCCCATTGTGCGGCCTTTTGGTGCAGTTTCACCGGCTATAAAGCCCACAACAGGTTTACGGTTACCATCGGCTTTAATCCAGCGCGCAGCATCTGCTTCAAGGTTACCGCCGATTTCTCCAATCATCACAATTCCTTGTGTTGCAGGATCGTTCATTAATAATTCAACAGCTTCCTTTGTAGTAGTTCCAATAATTGGATCTCCGCCAATGCCTATTGCTGTTGTAACTCCCAAGCCGGCTTTTACAACCTGATCAGCAGCTTCATAAGTTAAGGTTCCTGATTTTGATACAATTCCTATAGTTCCCTTTTTGAAAACAAAGCCAGGCATAATACCTACTTTAGCTTCATCAGCTGAAATAACGCCGGGACAATTGGGCCCAATTAATCTGCAGTCTCTGCCTTTTAAATATTCTTTAACTGCAATCATATCCTTTACAGGTATGCCTTCAGTGATACATATAATTACTTTGATACCAGCCTCGGCAGCTTCCATAATAGCATCTGCGGCAAAAGACGGAGGCACAAAAATAATAGAAACATCTGCATCAGCTTTAGCTACAGCATCCTGCACAGTATTAAATATCGGACGTTCTAAATGCATAGAACCGCCTTTCCCTGGAGTAACACCGCCAACTACATTGGTTCCAAACAAAATCATTTGCTCTGCATGAAAAGTACCTTCAGTACCCGTAAAGCCTTGTACAATTACCCTTGATTGTTTATTTACTAATACACTCATATTTTGAATTTTTGAATTTTAGATTTACAGAATTTTATAATTAAATTACTTATTGTTATTTTTTTTTGAGGTTGCTAAATTAAAGTTTTATAGGGTGATTGCAAAGCATTTTAATGTTTTTAATATTTTTCTGTGCTTTGATGCTCTAGTGTTACAGTTTTTTTGTATTATTATCGTGATAAAACTCAAAAAACAGCTGCCTCTTTAAAAATATAACACCAAAATTTAAAGCACATAAAATATTGAAGCCACCCTTGTTGAATAACGATACTATTACCGCCCTCATCACACCTCAAGGCATTGGTGCAATAGGGGTTATCCGGCTTTCTGGTGAAAAGGCCATTGATATTTGCAATTCTGTTTTTGGAACCAAAAGTCTGAAAAAAAAGAACTTAAGTCAGATGGCATCACATACTATTCATTTCGGTGTTATACATGATGGTGAAGTTATTATTGATGAAGCCCTCGTAGGCCTTTTTAAAGCTCCCCATTCTTATACAGGGGAAAATACGGTAGAAATATCGTGCCATGGTTCAAAATTTATTTTACAGCAAATTATTCAATTGTTTATCAAGCATGGCGCCCGTTCTGCAAACCCTGGCGAATTTACCATGCGTGCTTTTTTGAATGGAAAATTAGATTTACTGCAAGCTGAAGCTGTTGCTGATTTAATAGCTTCTAATTCTGCTTCATCTCATCAGGCTGCCATGAAGCAGATGAGGGGCGGGTTTTCAAGCAAAATAAAATTACTTCGCCAGAAATTAATTGATTTCGCTTCCCTTATTGAGTTAGAGCTTGATTTTAGTGAAGAAGATGTTGAGTTTGCCGACCGAAGTGATTTAAAAAAATTGGTTAACAGCATTCAGGAAACAGTACAGCGGTTAATGGATTCTTTTGAGTTAGGGAATGTAATAAAAAATGGAATACCTGTTGTTATTGTCGGCAAACCCAATGCCGGGAAATCTACACTTTTAAATGTATTGTTAGAAGAAGACAGAGCAATAGTTTCTGAAATACCCGGTACTACTCGCGATGTGATTGAAGATGAAATAAATATTGACGGGGTGCTGTTCCGTATTATTGATACTGCAGGAATACGCGAAACCTCGGATCTTATTGAATCCATCGGCGTTGGAAAGACGTACGAACAAATTAAATTATCTTCTATTGCGATTTATTTATTCGATGCTGATGAAATATCATCCTCCGAATTAAAATCAATTGTTGAAGAACTTAACCCCCATTTACACAATTCACAATTGCTGTTGGTTGCTAATAAGATTGATAAAATGGGGCTTGAATATTTCAAATCTGAGTTCAACGAATTTCCTGAGATGCTTTTTATTTCCGCCAAAGAGCACATTCTTATTGATGAATTTAAAAAACATTTGATCAAATTATTTAATGACCGTCTTGTAAATATCCCCGAAACTATTGTTACCAATGCCCGTCATGCAGAAGCGTTAATGCAGACAAGTATTTCACTCCAAAAAGTATTAGATGGTTTGAACCTTAATGTTACCGGCGATTTTCTTGCGATGGACATTCGGCAGGCATTGTATCATTTAGGTTCAATAACTGGTGAGATATCTTCGGATGATTTGCTTACTAACATTTTTTCTCGCTTTTGTATCGGAAAGTGAAGTGCTTACAAGACTTGCATTGTCGCCTAAGTGCCAATTTGTCTGTGCATTAAAATTGATTATGCAAATCATACAGAAAAAAGATACGATAAAAATACCCTATTGTATTTTGAAACAAGACAGAATTCCAATGGAAGAACTTCTGACTTCAGAAGAATTGATAAAAATACAGGACAGTGGTCAGAATGGAAGGATGCAGTTTATTGTCCAATAAAATAATTAATATAAGAAACTAATTTTTTTCTGATTCCTTCTTAAATTTAAACATTCGTGTTTGGTGCATAATAGTCAAAATTAATTTTATGAAATTCGAAAAAACTTTCAGCATAGCAGGTGACTTAAAAGTTAACCGCATTGGATATGGCGCAATGCGTATAACCGGCAAGGGCATTTGGGGGCCTCCGGAAAACAAGAATCAAGCATTGAAAGTTTTAAGACGAGCAGTTGAGCTTGGCGCTAATTTTATTGACACTGCAGATAGTTACGGCCCATATGTTTCTGAAGAACTCATTGCTGAAGCTCTTTTCCCTTACCCAAAAGATTTGGTAATAGGAACGAAAGGGGGCTTCTTAAGAAGCGGACAAAATCAATGGTCTATGGATGCTGGTCCTGCCCATTTAAATAAAGCTTT
>CAISYK010000823.1 GCA_903889605.1 uncultured Bacteroidota bacterium | reverse complement strand
ATGGTGGCCAGATACTGATTTGTGATCTATCAAAGGGGAAAATTGGAGAAGACGTATCAGCATTTTTGGGTAGTATTATTACCGCCAAGTTACAACTGGCTGCTCTAAAACGAGTCCACACTCCTCAAAATGAAAGAAAGGACTTTTATCTCTACATTGATGAATTCCAAAACTTTGCCACAAAATCATTTGCAGAGTTATTATCGGAAGCCCGTAAATATAGATTAAATGTAGTATTGGCTCATCAAACTATTTCTCAAATCGAAGAACGAAATTTCTTGCAGATAATATTGGCCAATGTAGGAACAGTGATATCTTTTAGGACAAGTAGTTCGGTAGATGAGGAAACCATTTTGCCAATCCTGTTGCCTCAGGTAAATAAACACGAGATAAGCAACTTACCCTCATACCATTTTTATATCAAGATTAATGCTCTCGAGCCACAAGATGCTTTTACTGGTCAAGTTGAAGACTTTACCCTTTTGGGAGACCAGTCTGTAAAACAACAAATAGTTAATAGTTCACGAAGTCTTTTTGGTTTAAAACCCGCGATTATTAATTCGGTTCGCAAAGTTATAACGTCCAAAAAAACAACAGCTCGAGTTAAGGTTATTTGAACATTATTATCCTAGAGGGTTAGGATAATAATTAGTTATAATAGGCCGATAGAACGATTAAATTAAAATATAATGTATCCTCTTTATCCTTATAAATAAGGAAGAATATACTTCCTCCCTGGTAGGGAGGATTGAGAAGGGTATACATACATAACTTATATGACACTACCTCACATAACACCCAAACAACAAGAAATACTCCTCTACCTCTATCGATTTAGATTCCTCAATAGTACACAAATACAAACAATACTCCATAACAAAGACAAACGAAACATCAACACATGGCTCAAAGATTTAGTCGCTAACAACTACATTGGTCGAAAATATGAAAATACATTAGCAGAAAATGCAAAACCAGCTCGATATTTTTTAGCATTAAATGGAATTAGATATTTAAAAACCCAACAAAAAGATAATTTAACAAAACTGAGACGAGAAAAATATAGGTCATCCAAATTTATTGAAGAGTGTCTGTTTATTGCCGATTGCTACCTAAATTCCATATCACAAATAGTTTTTGATTTTTACACCAGAAATGATTACTCCGCCGATAGCTTAATCAGTCGTCTGAAACCTCACTTTGTCCGAGTCAAACAAGAGGGAAAGAAACAAGTATATTATGCTTACGAACTGTTTCAAGACGATGCTCCTCGATTTTTTATTAGGTCGAGAATATTACATTATTTTGATTTTTTCAAAAATGAAGATTGGTCAAAAACAAAGTCACTCTCAAAAATATTCTTCATTTGCCCTGATGAGAAAACAGAGCAATTTATTTTACGATTTGCCAAAAAATCCCAAGATGAACTCTCCAGTGACCTGTCAATTTTTACGAGTACTCGAAGCCTAATTGAAAAGCAATCAATTCTCGATTCAATCTGGAACCAAGTTGAATGACCAAAAAAACCGCAAGCGAAAGATTTTGCTCTCCCGCCTGCGGCTTTAGTCACTTACGCTTTTCTCACCTCTGACAACCGGCATGGTTTAAAATAGCGATCTCGCTCAATGGGTAACCCTAACTTACCCCTGACTGATTGAAGCTCGGAAAGGCTAAAATAGCCTAGCTCT
>CAISYK010000822.1 GCA_903889605.1 uncultured Bacteroidota bacterium | reverse complement strand
GGTATCTGACATCATGGTATGGGGGGGGCGAACTAAATTTTAAAATTGTTTGTTTTCCTTAACCAAAAAAAGATACTTTTGTATTCCATTGAAGAATAAAAGTAAAAACTAAAAAAAATATTATGAATATACATGAATATCAAGGTAAATCCGTATTAAAAAGTTTTGGAGTCGCTATACAAGAAGGTATTGTAGCAGATACCCCTGAGAAAGCCGTGGAAGCAGCAATAGAACTGCAGAAACAAACCGGGACAGGCTGGTGGGTTGTAAAAGCACAGATACATGCCGGCGGCAGAGGTAAAGGTGTAATTGCAGGCACAGAACAGCATGGAGTAGCTCTCGCAAAAAACTTAGAAGCAGTGAAAACTATTTCCGGCAATATACTTGGAAACACCCTTGTAACAGTTCAAACAGGTGCTAAAGGCAGAAAAGTAAATCAGGTACTTATTGCGCAGGATGTATATTATCCCGGCGAAACTCCAACAAAAGAATTTTATGTAAGCGTTTTGCTTGATCGTTCTAAAGGACGTAATACCATTATGTATTCGACCGAAGGCGGTATGGATATTGAAACTGTTGCTCATAATACTCCGCATTTAATTTTCAAAGAAGAGATAGATCCAAAAGTTGGTCTGCGTGATTTCCAATGCCGTAAAATTGCTTTTAATCTTGGCTTGAATGGCGAAGCATTTAAAGGAATGACAAAATTTATTGCATCATTATATAAAGCTTATGAAGCAACAGATTCTTCTATGTTTGAGATAAATCCTGTTTTGAAAACTTCTGATAATAAAATTATAGCTGTTGATTCAAAAGTATCTTTAGACGGCAACTCACTGTTTCGTCACCCGGATTTAGCTGCAATGCGCGATATTAATGAAGAAGATCCGACAGAAGTTGAAGCTGGTGAACATAATCTTAATTATGTGAAATTAGATGGTAATGTTGGCTGTATGGTTAATGGTGCAGGTTTAGCTATGGCTACAATGGATATTATTAAACTTTCGGGCGGCGATCCGGCTAATTTTCTTGATGTTGGAGGTACTGCAAATGCCGCTCGTGTTGAACAAGCATTCCGTATTATTTTAAAAGATCCTAAAGTAAAGGCTATCCTGGTAAATATTTTCGGCGGTATTGTTCGCTGCGACCGTGTAGCCCAAGGTATTGTTGATGCTTATAATAATATGGGCAATATAAACGTGCCTATTATTATTCGTTTACAAGGCACAAATGCTGTGGAAGCTAAAAAAATTATTGATGAATCAGGATTGAAAGTGTATTCAGCAATAACATTGCAGGAAGCAGCTGATTTAGTTAAGAAAGTAGTTAGCTAAATATTTTTTTACAAATTTTAAAAAAAGAGATTCAAAATTGAATCTCTTTTTTTTTGCAGATTTTTTAAGCCTCAATTTAGTTTATTGACTCTACTTTCAATCTGAATGGCTTGCTGGGACTTAGTCTGGGCTGAATACACTTATAAATGTAATTTGAGCTAGTAAATCGATACCAATGAGCAGTATATTTGCATAAAATTATTAATATGGATTCATTTACACATTTAGTATTAGGTGCAGCCATTGGTGAATCTGTGCTTGGAAAAAAGATCGGCCGAAAAGCTATGCTGTGGGGGGCTGTAGTTGGGACTATTCCTGATTTGGATGTGTTCGCTGCCCCTTTTTATACAAACGCACAGCAATTAATGGTGCATAGAGGGTTAACACATTCATTTTTATTTGTTGTTATTATGTCTCTGCTCTTGGGGTGGTTATTCGCCAGATTTAATAAAAAAACTGAAGTTGCAAGAAAAAGCTGGTCATGGCTGTTTTTTCTGGCCCTGCTTACACATACACTTATTGATTCGCTTGCAGCCTACGGCACTGGTTGGTTTGAGCCGTTCAGTAATTACCGTGTATCATTTAATACCATTTTTGTCGCGGACCCATTTTTTACTTTGCCATTCTTTATTTTAGTATTGGTCGCGTTATCTGCAAAAAATAATTCCGAAAAACGTGTGAAATGGAACAAAGCCGCGCTGATATACTGTACAATATATTTGGCTTTCACTATTGCAAACAAATGGTATGTTAATGACAAAATGCAGGAGTCATTCAATAAAAAGCATATTCACAGTTCTGATTTTGTTACAACGCCTACACTTTTAAATAATTTTTTATGGATGGCATATTCCCGCGATAGCTTAGGTTACTGGTTTGGTTACTATTCAATATTTGATAAGACAAATGATATTGAATATTATCATGTTAACAGGAATGACAGCCTTCTTACTCCTTTTGTAAATGATCCTTCAGTAAAAATATTGAAACATTTTTCGAAAGGAAATTACTGTATGACTAAAAATAAAAGCGATATATATTTAAATGATATTCGTTTCGGGCAGATGGGAGGATGGGATAAACCGGATTCATCTTTTGTTTTTTCTTATAAACTAAATAACAATGCCGATAATTCCACAGCGTTGAATAGAAGAAAATTTAATGTGTCGTATACTGAGGCGCTTTCATCGTTAGCAAAAAGAATTTCAGGGAAATAGATTATGGGTAAAACAGCTTTAATAATAGGTGCGTCAGGCCTAGTCGGCAATGAATTGCTCAAACAGCTTCTTGCTGATTCTAGTTTTGAAAAGATAAAAATATTTGTAAGAAAACGCATACCAACTGAAGATTCAAAGCTGGAGCAGATCATTATTAACTTTGATTATATCAGCAGTTATTACGATTTAATTAAAGGCGATGTGCTTTTTTGCTGCATGGGAACCACAATAAAGACAGCAGGTTCGAAAGATGCGTTTATAAAGGTAGATTATACTTATCCGATGGAGTTTGCCAAGATTGCCAAACAAAATGGAGTAAAAAAAATGCTTCTGATATCATCCATAGGTGCTGATAAAACTGCATCAAATTTTTATTTAAAAGTTAAAGGAGATATTGAAGAGTCTTTGGGAAAATTAAATTTTGAATCATTAATTATTCTGCGCCCATCAATGCTGTTAGGCAGCAGAAAAGAATTTCGTTTTGGAGAATCCGCTGGAAAGATATTTATGAAATTGTTCACATTTACATTTATCGGCAAACTTAAAAAATATCGTGCTATTGAAGTTTCTGCTGCAGCTAAAGCTATGACGGAGCTATCTAAAATAGAATTAAAAGGAGTAAATATTTTCCTATCGGATGATTTACAAAAGATTGGCGGGAAGTGATTTTTTTAAATTCTTTCAACTTATTAGGTATAAATACCCCTATGAACTGAGATTTAAAAAAGCGGGATAAATATTCATTAAAAACCTCAGATTTAATTTCATATATATTTTGAAGAAAGGGTTAAATATATATATAAAAAATACATCAAACCTTTGTCCTCTGTTTTTCTCTGCGAATAATCCTCTGTGAATCTCTGTGTAACAAAAAAATTACACAGAGCACCACGGAGCATACACAGAGCACCACAGAGAATAAAAAGTTAGATTCGAACTTAAAAATGTAATCAATGCCATACCATTAAATAGTTTTAAAGTTTTCCTGCAGACATTAAACAGCACCATTTCAGCACATTTACCTCAAATATAACAGCATCTTTAGTCAATTATTAATTATTGTTTCCCCTCTCGAAATGCTTTCAGTTCTTTTATACATATCTGCTGATCCTCATTAAAATCAGGCATTTAAGCTATATATTTACAAATCAATAAATAATATTACAATGCTCTTTCATTCTTCTGAACATATAAAATGAAGCTTGCTTCTGGCGATTGTAGTGATATAACCTGAAATTTTGATTACCTTTGCAGACTAATTTTTTTTAAATGATTTCAGTTAATTCAGTTACAGTATCTTTCGGAGGGTACGATTTATTTGACAATGTAAGTTTTTTGGTGAACCCAAAAGACCGAATTGGACTTGCAGGGAAAAATGGTGCAGGAAAGTCCACAATGCTTAAATTAATGGCAGGACATCAAAATCCTACCAAAGGTGAAATTTCCAAACCAAATGATTTTAAGATCGGATATTTGCCTCAGGATATGATTCATCAGCATGGCCGCACCGTTTATGAGGAAGCAGCTACTG
>CAISYK010000821.1 GCA_903889605.1 uncultured Bacteroidota bacterium | reverse complement strand
TTTAGACAAAATTTAAATATCAGCAAAACACGAAATGGCAATTTTAGGTTCGATTCTCAAAAGAACATTTGAACTAAGGGATAAAATCCCCCGGATACGTAAAGTAAACGGTTATAAACAACAGGCTAAAGTATTAAAGAAATTACTTACAAAAGCGGAGTTTACAGCCTTTGGCACACATTATAATTTTTCAAAAATAATCAGTGAACCGGATCTGGTAAGTGCTTTTCAAAATACTGTTCATACGCACGATTATAATTCGATGTTTAAAAAATGGTGGTATCGTGCTGTAAATGGAGAATCTCATGTTTGCTGGCCTAAACGGATAAAATATTTCGCATTAAGTTCAGGAACTTCAGAGGCTTCAAGCAAATACATTCCTGTAACTTCCGATATGCTTCGGGCAATAAAAAAAACAAATATCCGGCAACTGGGGCTGCAGGGTCATTACCATTTCCCTAAGGAACATTTTCAACGCGGCGCCTTAATGCTAGGCGGCAGCACGCATTTACATTATAACGGCACCTATTTTGAAGGCGATTTAAGCGGAATTACTGCTAAAAATATTCCTTTTTATTTTCAGCATTTTTATAAACCTGGAAAGCAGATCTCTGAAGAACGAAACTGGGAAACCAAACTCGAAGAAATCACAAAAAAAGCTAAAAGCTGGGATATAGCTATTGTTGCTGGCGTTCCAGCCTGGACTCAAATTCTATTTGAAAAAATTATTGCTGAATACAAAGTAAATAACATTCATGATATCTGGCCTAATTTAGAAATATATGTTCACGGAGGTGTAGCAATTGCGCCTTATAAAAAAGGATTTGAAAAATTACTGGGTAAACCCATTATTTATTTTGACACATATTTAGCCTCTGAGGGATTTATTGCATACCAGGATAGACAAGGCACAGAATCATGCAGAATGGTTCTGGATAACGGAATATTTTTCGAGTTTGTTCCTTTCACTGAAAGGAATTTTGATGCTGAAGGAACAATTGTAGAAACGCCGGAAACATACCATATAGGACAAGTTCAGGAAGGTGTCGAATATGCGTTGCTGCTTTCAACCTGTTCAGGAGCATGGCGGTATTTAATTGGCGATGTTATCAAATTTACATCTCTTAAACGATTTGAAATTATGATTACCGGCCGCACAAAACAATTTTTGAGCCTATGCGGTGAACATCTTTCACAGGATAATATGAACCATGCTGTTGAAATTGTTTCAGGTGAATTAAATATTAACATAAAAGAATTTACTGTTGCAGGCGTTAATTATGGTACATTATTCGCACATCACTGGTATATTGGTACAGATGATATTGCAGATGCAGTAATTATACGTAAGCGCATTGATGAAGTATTAAAAGATTTAAATGACGATTACCGTGTCGAACGAATTGCAGCTTTAAAAGAGGTGATTGTTGATATTCTTCCAAGTCATGTGTTTTATGATTATATGCAGTCAATAGGGAAAATAGGTGCTCAATTCAAATTTCCCCGCGTTTTAAAAAGCTCAAAGCTAAACGCCTGGGAAACATATTTAAAAGAAAAGGTAAACAAATAAACCGATGTTTTTAAAAGCAATTTTACAGGGTTTTATACTAGGATTCGTTTTGGCTATACAGCCGGGGCCTTCCTTTTTTACGCTGCTTCATACAAGCAGTAAAAAAGGATTTAAATCAGGTTTTGCTCTTGCTGTAGGAATTTTTCTAAGTGATTTAATTTGTGTACTATTAGCCTATTTGGGTATAGCACAGCTATTCGAAAACCCAAATAATAAAATTATTATCGGTCTTGCCGGAGGCAGTCTTTTAGTTGCATTTGGGTTATTCAACATTTTTCATAAAAAGAAAGAGGAGCAAGAAAAAGGAGAAGTAATAAAAGCAGTAAATGTTCCTTTATACATTACTAAGGGGTTTTTCCTGAATATGTTAAATCCTTCCGTTATTTTTTTATGGATCTTATGGGTTGGCGTGGTAAGTTCAAACAAAGAGTATACAGGTTTTGATATCTTCTTATTTTTTGTAACTACT
>CAISYK010000820.1 GCA_903889605.1 uncultured Bacteroidota bacterium | reverse complement strand
CATTGCCATCAAACATTCAGGCAGCCCCGGAACAGCATAAGATTTATCTTCCCGCATCAGACGCTGTACATCTCCAAAAGGCACATCGATACTTTTATGATATTTTATTAATTGTTGTTTTGCATATCTGATAGCTTCAATCAAAAGCGGGGTTTCATATTCAATTCCGGTTTCCAATTCATTATATAAAGCTTCTTTCTTTTTAAACATATAATTAAAAGTATATATTACCAATGCGGCTTCCCGGTTATCAGTATGACCAGTAAAATTCCACTTTTTCAGCTTAGCAATTGCATCTGCAATATCCGGGTAATCCTTTTCATTAAGTTCATAAATAGGCTTGAATGTTTTATAAATACCTCCTGCTTTTTTAGGGTAGCTGCAGTCGTATTTTATGTTTTTAAAATCCTGAAAAGATATTTTTGATTTTCCTTCTATAAGCTCATTAAACCTAAGATCACGGTTATTAATTCTATTCCAGCTGAAGCCAGCTTCTTTATTATAAACATTTTCGTTTGGATTTTCACTCGCAGCAGTGCAGCGAAAAGGGCTGTTGTTGGTATTATACACGTATCCGCACAAGGGGCGGTTTTTTTGCGGTAATTCTGTTAATGTATAAAATTTATCCCAATATGTTTTTGAAGTGTTTCCCGGAACTGTTTTCTGCCAGTTATAGTCCGGGCTTCTGCGCGGCAGCAATGCGTTAAATATGTACGCGATGCAATCCGCATCATCTGCATAAATAAAATTAAACAAAGGAATACCCTGCATCTGCATGGCAGAATAAAAATCCATAAACTCTTTTGCTTTACCTAAATTGAACCATTGTTCAGCCGCTTTAATATTGAACAATGTATTGAAACGCATAGCGTATACCCCCTTATCAGTGCGGTATGCCGGACCGTATAAGCACCACAGAGCTTCTCTATTCACCTTAATACTGCCCAGCTTTGTCTTAACTTTTAATGGGATGCTTCGTACTTCAAAGTCATACCAATCTCCGTCAAATTTATATTGATTTTTATTTGCAGGATTTATCTCCATCTCATAAATATCAACATAATCGGGCCAGTTAAAGGTTATTGCCCATCCTATATGTTCATTGCAGCCCATTGCCGGTGACATCATTCCGGGCACCAAAGCTCCATACATATTCCACCCCTCTTCACTGCATACCTGGGCTTCATACCATGAAGCCTGCCCTTCCAGAGGAACATGAGGGTTAATAAGCAAATATGCGGAACTGTCGCCGGTAAGTTTTGAACTCATCGCAATCCCGTTGGATCCTGCGCTTGCGTTAAAAATATAATCATCAGGTTTACCTTTAATGATACTTTTTAAAGCTATTGGTACACCAATCATGCTGGTGAGAATCAATTGGTAACCTGTTATAATATTTTTTGATGTAACCGGAAAAATATTTTTAAGCGTTATTTCTTTCGGATGTGAAGCGGCAAAAGCATTAAGCCCATCTGCATAAGCCTGAAGCGTTTGTTTGTAATTGGCTGATAAATCTTTGTCATAATATCTGTCAATTGTTTCCCTGGCTTTTATGAACTGCACAAAATAGTCGGAAGCTGCGCCTTCTTTACCGGTTACTTCTCCCATTCTCGCTTTGCTGGCAATTAATATCTTCTGAATATGTTCAAAATCATCTTCGCAATGAGCCCATGCCAATCCATAAGCGACTTCAGCATCAGTTGGTGCGAATATATGAGGTATACCAAATGAATCCCTGGCAATCGTAATATTGTTTGGATTCACTTGTGCATGGCCAATTGTATAAAAAACAATAAAAAGTAAAGATATTTTTATCCGCATAAAATTCATTTTTTTTGATTTATTCGTAAAATTAACAAAATAGATTCGGCTTTTTTAATTGTTCAAATTTTTATCTGATTTTTTTGCTTCGCGATTCTATTTGCAGAGAACTCAGATTACGCAGATTGTTTATTGCTTAATATGATTATATCTATTTTCACATTAGAATGTTAAGTAAAATAAAATATTTTTTATCTGTCCTTATCATATCTCACAGTCTTTTATGCGTTCAATTTTACTTGTTCAGCTTCTCGGTTTTAGCTAATTTTGTCAAAAAACATTTTTGATGAGACCAAATGAAATTGAAGCCGTTGCCCTAAAATGGCTGGAAGCGTTTAATACTCATGATTTAGACAAATTAATTTCACTATATCATGCTAATGCCAAACATTTCAGCCCGAAATTAAAAATACGAAAACCGGAAACAAATGGGCTGATAGCCGGTAAGGAAGAATTACGTGATTGGTGGCAGGATGCTTTTGAAAGACTTCCGACGCTTAGTTATAACTATACAACTTTAACTGCCAATGATGTTAGAGTTTTTATGGAATATGTCAGAAAAGTAAAAGGTGAACCTGATATGCTTGTTGCCGAAGTTTTGGAAGTTGAAAATGGATTGATTATTGCCTCCCGTGTTTATCACGGATAATTATCATGATGATTAAATCATCCTCTAAAAAATAAAAGAATTACCGCAGAAACGCGAAGGCGCAATATATGCTGCTGCAAGGTTCTGCAATTAAAATATTACTTTGCGCCTTTGCGGTGAAAAAAAACCTACGACAATTTTCAATAATTAATTAATCGGCTTTTGTGAGGTTTTTTTGATTCCGTCTTGTATCGCCTCAATAAAACGCGGATCAACATAATAACCAAATTGCTGGGCTTTAAGAACATCATCCATTGCTGTCTGAAATTTCTGAATTGTGAAATACGTTCCTGCTCTATCACAATAGGCTTTACCAAAGGTTGAATTATAATTAATTGCTGAAGAATAATCATTTATTGCCTCATTATATTTTCCAAGTAAATGGTAAACATTTCCCCTATTATTATAAGCCTTGGCAAATTTTGGATTATTTTTAAGTGCAGAATCATAATCTTTTAATGCCTCATCGTATTTTTTAAGATCGAAATTAACTACCCCTCGGTTGTAATATATGTCAGGATAGGTGTCTTCAAGTTGGATAGTTCTATTAAAATCCGCAAGAGCTTTATCATATTGTTTTGACTGGTAATAGGCCAATCCCCTATTATTGAATGATTTAGGGGCAGCATCAAATTGTTCTATGGCATTGCCCCAAAGTGAAATACTGTCGTACCATGTTTTGCTCTGCTTTACTGTCAGATAACTGCATATTATTGTAAACACAACTATCCCTGCCAATGATATTGTTCTTAAAAATTGATATTTTTCTGATTTATTTTCCCATAAATTATTTATCCATCGTGCAATAATAAAAAATATTCCAATATAAGGCAGATAGGTGTATCTGTCAGCAATTATGGCATCTCCAACAGGAAGAATCTGCAGAACCAACGCAATTGTGATGAAAAAAAATCCGAAGCCAAAAGCTACATCTTTTCCGAAACGAATAGACTTGTATATCAAAAATACAAGTCCCATAACTACCAGGGGAGCGATATAAAAGACTATTGGATATGCACCATTTTGTTTTACCGGATAATTATAAAAACAGGATAGATTTAAAGGTACCGCCAGCTTCCACAAATATGTCATAACTCCATAAAAGCTAAACAAAACACGTTCAGCAAAACCATGATTAGCAATGCCTTCCAATGCATTAGCCGACTTTTGAGCTCCAATGGCAATTACCCCAAAAATCATTGACATCAATATAAACGGCACTTTTTCTAAGACACTTTTTGAAGTTATTTTTCTGCTCATAAAATAATCGAGCGCAAAAAAAGTGATTGGAACGCTCACTGTCATGGCCTTTGACAAAAGGCCTAAAACAAATAGGACGAAAGTCAGAGCATAAAAATGCCATTTCCATTTTTCATTTTTCAAATAATATATATACATGCATAACGAGGCAAGATAAAAAAATGCATAAAGCACATCTTTCCGTTCTGAGACCCATGAAACAGATTCTACGTGCATTGGATGAACTGCAAAAAGAAGGGCTGTAATAAAGGCAACCCATTGCTGCCGGGTTAAAAGCCAAATAAAACAAAAAACAAGAATAGCATTGAAAATATGGAAAATTAGATTTGTAACATGATAAGGTTTCGGGTTAAGTTTGTATTTACTGTATTCCACGCAGTAACTAAGCATTGTGAGAGGCTGATAATTCCCTAATATATTACTGCTGAATGTTTTTTTCAGAGTATAACTTATACTGTCTCCATGAAGCGTTTTAATATCATTATTTTCAGTGATATAACCATGGTCGTCCCATGTAGTGATAAACTGATTGCTGAGTGATTTCATATAAATTACTGCAGTAATTATAATAATAGCGAGCAGAAATAATCTATTAAAAGATTTAGGCGGCTGACTGGCAATTTTTTGTTTTTTTGTTTCAGTTTTTTTTGCTTCAGTTTTTTTTGCTTCAGTTTTTTTTACTTTCATCATTCTAAATGATTATTTATCAACAAATTGTTATTGGCAAGTTACAGCCAACGTTATATTTTATTTTATTCTATTTCAACTTTCTGATTGTTGTATGAAATACTATCACCGGGTACTAATTTATTACGTTTTCGATACTCAATCTCTCCGTTTACTTTTATGAGACCCGCATCAATAAAAGAATTAGCTTCCGCTCCATTTGAACTCCAAGCCATTGCTTTTAATAATTGATTGAGTTGAATATATTCACCTTTAATTTTAAATTTTTTCATAGATATCGTTTTGCTCAGCAAAAATAACAAACTAAATGGAATAAAATTTAACTTTGCACTATGAATAGAGATGAACAATTTAACAAACTCAGAGAACTATTAAACAAAGAAAATAACTG
>CAISYK010000819.1 GCA_903889605.1 uncultured Bacteroidota bacterium | reverse complement strand
TTGAAATTGAAGGTCATACGGACAGTGTTGGTTCTTTTGAATACAACCTGGACTTATCTCAGAAAAGAGCAATGAATGTTATGACATATCTAATTTAAAAGGGAATCCACGCTTCCAGAATTTCTGCCATAGACTACGGTGTAACCAAACCTATCGATACAAATAAAACACCAAAAGGTAAAGCAAGAAACCGGAGGGTAGAGATTAAGGCAAGAAAGGATTAGTTTTTTTTTACTTCAAAGCGGTATATAAATACTTCAAAAACAGTAAATAATCAATTTGTATATATTCATTCGCAAATGTTTGCCGCATACGAAATTTCAACAAATTTCTGTTTATAAAAAAAACAATAAAGTTTATTAAGTATATTTACGGTCTTAAGTTCCATACTTATTATAACAAATTTGGACTTATATTGTGAAACTTTTTATTGTGCGGAGATCGCTTGAATCTGCAATTAACTAAGTAGTATTTGTAATAAATTTCGGATTCAAATTCTAACTTTTAGACATAATTAGATTTGAACAGCAATTAATAAAACTAAACTATATGGATGTTAATTCAGTAAGATTAATTCAATTGCCAAAAATAATTGATGAGCGGGGAAATATCTCATTTATTGAGGAGGATAATCATATTCCTTTTAAAATAGAACGTATTTATTGGATTTACGATGTGCCTGGCGGACAAAGTAGGGGCGGACATGCATTTATAAAACAACAGGAGTTAATTGTAGCGCTTTCAGGGAGTTTTGATGTTATGGTGGATGATGGGAGTGCAAAGCAGACATATTCTCTCAACCGTTCTTATTACGGGCTATTTATTCCGGCAGGACTATGGCGGGAGATGCAGAATTTTTCTACAAATTCACTGGCTATTGTACTTAGTTCAACCCATTTCGATGAAAAAGATTATATATTTGAATTCGATGAATTTTTAAAATATAATAAAAAATTATGAGAAGTAGTGTATTTGATTGTGCGATACTGCCGTTAAATAAAATCCACAACAGAGCAGGAAATATTACAATAGTTGAAGGGGGTGGGAGTATCCCCTTTAATGTGCGGCGTATTTATTATTTGTATGATATACCTGGAGGGGAAAGCAGAGGCGGGCATGCTCACAAAGAGCTTTACCAATTGATTGTTGCCGCCAGTGGTTCTTTTGATATCCTGCTTGATGATGGTGTGAATAAAAAAAGTGTTACACTTAATAGGCCAAATTATGGATTGATGGTGGTTCCTGGAATTTGGCGTGAATTACTTGACTTCTCATCCGGTGCAATATGTCTTGTTTTAGCATCAGAAAAATATGATGAAAATGATTATATAAGAGAATATCAAACTTTTAAAAACTATAATTCAAATGTGTAATATTTTTGTAAAATAAACAATATTAGGCAAGAGCTTTCAGCGAGAAAAGCGATTCTAAATCTTTTTATGTTAATTTAATATTTTTATCATGAACAATAAAATACATTCTACCTCAATTATCGATGGCAGAGTTAATCTTGGTAAAAACAATATTATTCATCCGTTTACCATTATATATGGGCCTACTGAAATAGGGGATGATAATATTATAGGTCCTAATGTTGTAATAGGGATGCCGGGCCAGGATACCAGAAATCCCAGATATAACAGTTCAGATTGTTTAATAAAAATAGGGAATAGGAATATAATTAGAGAGTTCACTTCAATTCAGAAACCTTGTTATGAAGAAATAACATTATTGGGTGATGATATTCATTTGATGCAGGGTGTTCATATTCCTCACGATGCTCAAATTTCAAATAAAGTGGTTATAACACCAATGTGTGTGTTGGCAGGTATAGTGAGTATTCTTGAAGGTGCTAATTTAGCTATGGGCTGTACTATTAATCAATATACCATCATTGGGCAGTATTCTATAGTGGCTGCCGGAGCTGCCGTAATGAAGAATGTAAAACCTTTTTCTAAATACATACCGAATAAAACTATTTCTGTGAATGAATATGCGGTTAGTAAATTTGGGTTTCAGGAATATCTTGAAGAGATAAAAGATTATGTGATCAATGACGTAAAACCAAAATCGAAGATTATTGTTGAAATTGTAAATGAATTCAACATTAAACATACAAAATCCGGAAGGGTACTGTATTAAAGGGTACTGTATTAATTATATAACTTTCAACTTTTACTGAAAGCCGTAAAATTATTTCTAATTATTTATTAAAGCTGAAGAAACCATAATTTTAATTTATGATAAAATTCCTTGACCTTCAAAAAATTAATCAGCAGTATCAGGCTGAATTAAAACAAACCGCAGCTGAAGTTATAGATTCTGGTTGGTATATGTTAGGAAACCGGGTTGTTAATTTTGAAAAAGAATTAT
>CAISYK010000818.1 GCA_903889605.1 uncultured Bacteroidota bacterium | reverse complement strand
TTATTTAATAAAGTGCACCGTTATGTTGGAATTGTATCTTTGGTAAAATAAATTTTAACTGATGTTTTGACTTTGTTTTATGTTTAATATTAATTTATCAACCTGAGTTCGATTAATAATACGAATGTGTTTTGGCTAAAGCCCAATAATAACACGGTTTATCAAATCCACGCCTTAAAAGGCGTAGCTATCATTTTATACAACTTAATAATTTGCATGGATTGTTGCCACGGTCTTTAGACCGTGGTATTATAGCAGGTAATTTTATTGGGCTTTAGCCAAAACAGATTCGTATTATTAATCGAACTCAGGTTGATAAATTAATATTAAACATAAAACAAAGTCAAAACATCAGTTAAAATTTATTTTACCAAAGATACAATTCCAACATAACGGTGCACTTTATTAAATAAATCAGTAAGTGTAACTTTCCACACGTAAACATCCATTTGTGCGGTAATTTCGCCATCATTTGCCTTACCATTCCATTTTTCACCTAAGTCGGTACCATGGAAAATCATATCTCCCCACCGATCGAAAACCGATAAATCGTATTTTATTATACCAGTGCCTGAACCGAAAAAATAATCATTAATCCCGTCACCATTTGGTGAAAATGCAGAAGGAATATAGAAGGTAGACCCTGGCCCGATAAAAATTTTATGTGCAGCTGTATCATAACAGCCATCTGTATTATGAACAATCAATGTTGCCGTATAATTGGCTGGTAAGTCATTTGGATACAAATGAACAGGGTTTGAGATATTAGGAGCCAACGTAATGCTGTCGCCAAAATCCCAAAGCCAATAATTTACATCCAATGAAGATTGATTATGAAATGTGATAGTTGGATCGAGTACCGATGAAGGATTTGGTGTAGGCTCAAATTCTGCGACAGGCATGCTGAAAACTTCAACCATTTGAGGCTGGGTCATAGAGGATGAACATCCTTTATTTGATACCGCAATTAATTTAATATCATAAATACCAGAAACTGGAAAGCAATGCGATGGATTTTTTACAGAAGAGCCTGAGCTGCCATCTCCGAAATCCCAGGTCCATGAAGCTATAGAATCACCTCCGCCTACGGTACTCTGATTTGCGAAGTTTACACAAAGTATAGGACATCCGGAAGTATTTGCTGCAGAGAAATTCACAACAGGATTTTCGTAAAAATAAAAAGTAACATTAGATGATGAAAACGAGCATGGGCCGGCAGGATCATTTGTAGTTAATGTTAATGTTACAGAACCTGCGGTAAATTCAGCATTGCTTGCTGTATAAACAGCATTTAAAGTTGTGCTGTTAGGTGAAAAAACACCGTTACCTCCGCTCCATGTCCCGCTCGCGGCAGAGCCTCCTATTGACCCGCTAAGTGTAATGCCTGAACCTGAACAAATACGCTGTGTAGACCCTGCATTTGCCGTAGGTAATTGATTAATTGTTATTACCATCTGATCGCTTGATACTGGACATGAGCCAGTATTACCGGAGGTGAAAGTCAATGAAGCAATCCCTGCTTCGGCCTCTGTTACGCTTGGAGTATAAACTGCAGAAGGAGATGTGTTATCAGGGCTGTATGTTCCTGTGCCTCCGCTCCAAGAACCTGAAGCACCGGAACCGCCTGTAATACCAACTAAAGATGCAGAATTACCAATACATATTATTTGGTCGGGACCGGCAGAAACACTAGTTGCTGCAGCAATAGTAATTATTACCTGATCATTTGCTGCATTGCAAGGGCCAGGAGGATCATTGGTTGTTAATGTTAATGTAACAGTTCCTGCAGCTATTTCGGCGACACTCGGGTTATAAATATTATTTAACGCAGTACTGTTTGGACTAAAGGTTCCTGTACCTCCGCTCCATGTTCCGCCGGTGGCTCCTCCGCTCACAGTACCTGCTAATGCTGCTGTACCGCCGCATATTGTTTGATCTTGGCCTGCATTAGCTATAGGATTTGAATTCACCTTTACAAAAACACTATCAGTAGAGGTACATCCAGCAATTGTATCTTTTACATAATACCATCCAGTTTGAGTTATCACTGCATTAATTATAGATGGATTACGAAGTGAAGAGAGAAAACCATTTGGTCCGATCCATTTGTAAGACGCACCAATAACACTGTCTGCGCTCAATAATATTGTACCGCCTATACAAACTGTATCACCATGGGCAATAAATGTGCATGGAGCACCAACGCATGGCGGAGGAAGAATACTTACTGTGACAGGAGCCGAAACAGTAATTGGACCGCTGCAGGTATTGTTTACAACTGTTGCTGTATAGGTGGTGGTTATAGTTGGACAAACACTAATTGTTGGGGTAGTTCCTACAGCTACATTGCCAGGTGCATACCATGTTAATGTATATTGGGGGGCTCCCGAAGGGGTAAAACGCTGCCCATCGTTAGCTGCACTCCATTGGGTTGGATAATTTCTTCCAGGAACAACTACCGCCGACGATCCTGCAGCATTCTGTATTCCTTCAATGGCATTTCCGCCGTTCCAGCCAGTGCATAAAGGTTTATCCTTAAGGTAAATATCTATTATGTTTGTTGTCTCATACAAAACTACCTGAGATGTTGCCAGCTGGGAATTACATGAACCTGAATACATTGGAATATCGGTCCATGAAACTACAAATGCCCTGCAGGGAGCCGTCCCCTGAACACTATATTTAATTAGAGGGGTGCTGTATGAAGTTACAGATGGATCAATATCATGCCATGGCCCCATAATACAATTTAATAAATCTGCAGGTGATGCTGAAGGAACCGCAGAGTTTATTGACCATGTATTGTAGTTGCTGGCGTTCCCCAGATTAAATGAAATTATTGCATTCGAACCAATAACGCATTGGGTATATGTATTGCCGTAAAAACTAAAACAAAAGGGAATAGTTATGGTGCTAGACCATGTGTCATCAATGTTAACCAACACTGAAGTACCTGTATTATATGAAAAAGGACTATAAGCGACAGGACCTACGGTGTAAGAAGTTGTTTCAACTGTTCCCTGCACAGTTGCTGTAAGAGGAGTGCAGCCGCTGCAGATACTCACGTTAGGCGTAACACTTACACTTGGGCAGGCAAAACCTTGTGCCGAAGATTTCTGAACAAATATGGAAAAAACAAAGAAAAGAAAAAACACAACAGTCAATTTCACTTCTGACCTAATAATTGAATATGATGATACAGTAAAATTAAAGCTTCTATATGCGCACTTCATTATAATTACAGTTTTAAATCAAATTTAATAAAAACTTTTAAGATGCCTAAAAATAGTGATAAATTTCTAAAAGACATATAAATTCATTGGTGTTTGAAACTCGTTTTCCCACTTCTTTCCATACTCTGAAAAATGGTGTTAAGAACATAAAATTAAAAATTAAAAAAATCTGATTATGCTCTCAAATCCAATTTTTTCTTTTTTTTTCGAAAATTATATTGTTTTAACTTATAAACTCCAGTAAAATGCAAAATTAATATTGCTTCTTTTTATTTTACTAAAGATACAATTCCAATATAATTAT
>CAISYK010000817.1 GCA_903889605.1 uncultured Bacteroidota bacterium | reverse complement strand
GGAGGTTTTATTATGGCTTACAATATTGCAAGCTTTATTAAAAATGCATATCGGTTCCCATTTTTAGCTTCTCTTCGCTTTCCATTTATGAAATACTGTCTGAATAATTTTGCTATTCCTATCATATTCATAACCCTTTATTGTGTTAAAATATTTTTTTTCCTTAAAGGCGAAGATATAATGTCAACCGGCAAAATACTGCTGATGATTTCAGCTTTATTATTCGGCATCGGTGTTTTTCTTTTTCTTGCGTTCACTTATTTTTTTAAAGGCAATAAAGACATTTTTAAACTTTACGGTATTCAGCAAAAAATTGAAAAGCCGTATAATGCGGACAAGAAACCTATTACCGGGGAACGTAATCCCAGATTAATAAAAGAATCGAGAGATTGGTATGTTGAAACTTACTTCAGTTCACCTACTAAAATACGCTTAGTCCGCTCTGTGCAGCATTATAAAAAAGAAATGCTCAAAGATGTAATAAAACGAAATTCTCACGTTGCATTCATTTTTCAAATGATTGCGATAATTACTTTATTAGGATTGGGGGTTTTAGGCGGATTTAGCGCATTTGAAATTCCTGCAGGTGCCAGCCTTTTTCTTCTTTTTGCCATATTTAGTATGTTATTCAGTTCCTTCTATAGATGGTGGGGAGGCTGGGCAATTCCGGTGTTTATGATATGTTTTTTAATTTTCAACTATATCCATAAAAGCGGTTTATTATTAGAGGATCGTGCTTATGGATTAAATTATAATACAGTAAAAGCAGATTACAGTTATGCTAATTTCAATAAAACGGATCTTAGATATGATTTATTTGAAAAAGATATTACCCAAATGCTGGGTATATTAAATAAATGGAAAGCCAAAAATTCATCCATAAGTGATCCTCTCAAAAAACCTAAATTGGTTTTCATTAATACCAGCGGTGGCGGATTACGATCATCTTTATGGACGTTTTATACTATGCAGTATGTTGACAGCATTTTGAATGGGAAACTGCTTAATCAAACTCAATTAATCACCGGTTCATCAGGCGGGATGGTGGGAGCTGCATATATGCGTGAATTGTTTCTTCAAAAACAAAAACAACAAATTCAGAATTATTACGGCACTAAATATTTAGATAATATCTCAAAAGATATTTTAAATCCTATTGCATTTAAAATTGCTACAAGCGAGTGGTTATTTCCTTTGCAGACTTTTACCCTTGATGGCTGCAAATATTCCAAAGACCGCGCATATGCATTTGAAAATAGATTAGAAGAAAATACAAACAATGCATTTATTAAAAGATTAGCTGATTATAAAACATCAGAAGCAAATGCAGATATACCGATGATGGTTTTTTCACCTTCAATAGTAAATGACGGCAGAAAACTGCTAATATCATCACAAGGCATTTCCTTCCTTACTCAAAACACCAGAACAAATAAAACCACTTATAACAAACTTTTTGATGCTATTGAATATTCCCGTTTTTTTGAACAGCAGGATGCATCAAAAATCTTATTCAGCAGTGTTTTAAGAATGAGTGCTACATTTCCGTATGTTTCTCCGGTAGTTTCATTGCCAAGCGAGCCGCGCATTGAAATAATGGATGCAGGGCTTCGCGATAATTTTGGATTGGAAACGACCCTTCGCTTTATAAAGATATTCAATGATTGGATTGCAGAAAACACGAGCGGTATTGTAATTGTTCAGCTTCGTGATAAACATAAAAACAGCCCTGTTGAAGAAAACCCTTCTCAAACATTGATGCAGACTTTAACCAGGCCAATGGGAAGCTTTTACGGCAACTTATTTGATGTGCAGGATTATAACCAGAATGCCCTAATTCAAATGGCGGATTTTTGGTGCAAATCAAAAATTGAATTTATAGATCTGCAATTAAGAAATGAAAAAAGTGACCATATTTCGCTTAGCTGGCACCTTACAAATAAAGAGAAAAATAAGGTATTCGCATCTATTTATCTTCCGGAAAATCAAGAAGCAATTAAAAAAATTAAGGAACTTCTCAAATAATAATTGTTTCTGTTTTACAGTTTCAAATTTCAAAAGTTTCAAGTTTTACACAACAAAAGACCTGACAGGTTTTAAAAACCTGTCAGGTCCTGTTGGTTCAGAAACAAACCAATTGTCGATTAGTCAACCCCTAATTTAAAACTATTTCGAAATACTCAATGCTTTTTGATTTACGTATACTCAAAGCTTTAGAGTAATTTAAAATATCATTGATAAGATTATTTCCTGGTTCGTAAGGAAATTCATTTATATTATCAACTTCAGCTTTCATTTTTGTATTAAAAGGAGCAACATTTTTTTTAATGTAAATTCTATTCATTCAATTTAATTATTGGTTAATATAAATCAAAAACGATTACATTTTTATTTTATTGCATTCATTAAAAATAAAAAATCCCTCCTTTCTAATAAATAGTCAGGAGGGATTAATTGTTATGGCAGCGTTAGGAATTGAAGCGAAAATCCTTTTGCCGTTGAAAAAGATTTGAAGCAATTCGACGGAGCCTGTATTGAGAGTCGAAGGGCTGAGGATAAACTCCAAGCCCGCCCCTTTCCTTTTTCATGAAGGGAAGGCCTAAAGGAAAAACTATTATCATTTTTTTTTGTTTTTTTAATCGAAATCAAGGCTAATAGGAAACCACTATTTCTTTTTCTTCAATCATCTTACGAAGGTTTATCAGCGCATATCTCATACGTCCCAATGCTGTATTAATACTTACATTAGTTTGCTCGGATATCTCTTTAAAACTCATATCATAATAATGACGCATCATTAATACTTCACGCTGCTCAGGCGGCAGACATTCAATCAGCTTACGAATATCCTTCCTTATTTGCCCCTGAATGATTTCTTGTTCAACTGTGCGGTCATGTTCGCCAAGCACACTGAAAATATCAAAACTCTCACCGTCATCATTGGTTCCGCCGCTAATGGTCGGCATACGTTTATCCTGTCTGAAGGAATCAATGATTAAATTATGAGCAATACGAAGAACCCAAGGCAAAAACTTGCCTTCTTCGTTATAATGACCTTTTTTTAGGGTTTTAATTACCTTAATGAAAGTATCCTGAAAAATATCTTCAGCTAATGCCTTGTCTTTTACAGTATGCATTATATAACTGAAAATTCTCCGTTTATGGCGTTGGATTAATGTGGAAAGTGCTGATTCTTCACCACTGATATATAG
>CAISYK010000816.1 GCA_903889605.1 uncultured Bacteroidota bacterium | reverse complement strand
CTCTTCACCTAAAAGCCCGCCGTTTCCTTTCCAAACAAATTCCATGAAATTTTTTGGGTAGCGAAACTGGACATTTATTTTTTCGGTGGCATTAAAACTGAAGTAATTTTTTTTAATCCTAAAACCAAATGAAAGAATATCCGGCTGAAAAGCTGTTGAAAGATAGTTATTTGCAGAAAGTTTACTGAGCATATTGCCGTAATCAACATATAATGAATCGCCTCTGTGCCTTATTAAGTCAGAATATTTTGAACCGCTGTTGCTGAAATTAAAATATTCGGATGATATCAAAGGCAATCCAACGTTTATCTTGCTGAAAGGCATAAACGCAGGGTTTGCATACATGCGCTGAGGCACCATTTCCATATTATATAAGGTGAGATCTTGCTGAGCCGATGAAGTATAGCCTGTAAATAAAACAATTAGGAGGGAAAATAAAATAATAGTTTTTTTCATAAAATAAAATTTGAGAATTAATTAAATATTTTTATGTTAAATAGTTTCCTGCTTTATTAGAAGCGTTTCTGGATTTAGACATGTTATTAAACACAGAACTTGAAACTTTTCAACTTTCAACCTTAAACTGCTTCTATATTTTTGCTTTCACCTGAACCTGCAGTCCAAGCTTGAAATCTATTTTGTAATCCGAATAAATTTTAACATTTGTTACCCCGCCGTTAGCTGTGTTTGCAATAGCTTTTAAAATAATATTTTTTGCCGGCTTCAAATGAATTAACCGGGGCTTTGTAAGTACGGCATCAAAAATTGTTGATGTAGGTGATGTTACTTTTCCTGTGATTGGACTAACCATGCCTGATCTTAATACTAACTGATTTGGAATTACCAATGAGTCGAGTTTGGTATAAAGACTATCAACAAAATAAATCTGCAGATCAACATCAAATGGAAAACCGTTTGAATTAAAGGTTCTTACTAAAGCATAGTCAACCTCTTCGGGAATTGTGGAACTGAATTCAAATGGTATGGTATCCTGCAGAATAAAATTCATTGCTGTACCCCAAAGCGGCAGTTCAACTTCCATATCAGCCTTAAAACGGCTGGTATCAATTACAAAATTACTGTGGGTTATACCGCCGGCTGGATTTGTTTGGGAAGTTATTTTGTATATTAAAGACTTTGGGGTATTGTTTATAACCGATGCAATGTTGCTGTTACTGTTATCTAATTTGAAAGAATCTGTAAGTATCTGACCTAATTGACTAAAGTTTGGGTAAGGTATAGGCAAAGGACTAGGACTGCCTGTAATTGGAAATGATCCTGATCCGGGATTATAACCATCAAACTGTGTAAGACTGGCATTAATAGGCACTCCGTATGAATTAGAAAGAATTACTTTTACCCTTGGGTCTGCCAATGTAAAAGACGCTGTTCCCAACAAATTTCTAAATATCGAAAGATCCACCGTATCTGCATTTGGGGATAAGGACATCTGCCCGATATCTCCGAAAACTTTATCGAATTTCATATTGGTAAGAGTTTGAGTGAGCGTAAACTGATCTGAAGCCAAAACCGGTGCACCGGTACCTGAAAGCGTTACCTCCAAATTTACAGGGAATTCATTAAAAGAGGTTCCTCCATTGGTCATGTCAAATTTGTATCCCGACAAATCATAGCTGCCATTCGACAATACTGGAACAGTGCTTGTATATGTAAACGGAATAGTTTGGGAAAAAACGACTCCATTCTTTTTTGCGGCCGGAATTATTATTTTTATTTGTCCGCTGAATTTAAAGTCCGAACTAAGTGCGATTCCCAGATCCCCAGTTTTAAATATTATAGAATCAATTTTAGGCCCGTTTAAACCTGAATCAAAAGTTACAGTCTGGCTGTAAGGCAATGTAATGGTGCCGGCAAAAGAAAAGGATGAAATTTGCCCAGGAGTCAGACCTTGCGAAAATGGAGGAGGCTGCTGGTTAGGTATAGTTATTAAATCAGATGCTTTAAGTGAAAACAAATTACCCTTATAAATTAATGTGCAGAAATTATCGCTGCCCACTGTAATTAAGCCTCCGTTATCTTTTTTCAGTAAATCATTAATTGTAAGTGAAGAAAACACTAATGGTACGGCAATATTCGGATTCCATTCCGTTTTAGTCAGCTTGTCAAGCGCAAAATTGTCTTTGATACACGACGGCATAGTTAAAATCAGAACATATGCAAAAATAAATGGTGCAGTCCATTTTGTTAATTTTGACATTTTAAATGTTTTCATATTTCGTTTTTTTTAAGAATGCTAAAATACTAAATCCATTTGATAATTTGATAATTTGACAATGAACTTATTTTAAGGGCAACTGGAAATATTAATGCCCCTTTCTAGGAAACGGCAATGGAAGAAAAAAATAAAATAACCAGAACTAAACGACTGAATATGCGTCTCTGAGTCTTTGCGCCTTTGCGCCTCCGCGGTAAGAAAACATTTCCAATTATGGAAACTCGAAACTTTAAAACTTGAAACTTTTTTTATTCGAGCTGATATAAATAAATAGTTTTATCAGAGCCTGTAATGATATTATACACGCCTTCATTATTCATATCTCCTATACTGAAAGGGATTTTACCTTCAAGCGGGAAACCTTTGTAAACCGTACCGTTATCATTAAATAAAAAAAGCTCATTTGTCTTTTCCGACAGTACACCTATCTTTCCTATACCGTCAGGAAAAAGAAAAAACATCGGAGCCTGCTGTATGTTTTCCTTAAATTCATAACTGAACAGCAAGGAGGGCTCCGACGTGCTTACATTATGTTCATCGGCCTTGTTATCATTAACATTCCCCGAAGAGCTTACCACTGGCTTATTTTCAGAAAAAACTTTTAACTCATTACGGGAAAGAAAAATATATTCTTTAATTTTATCATTGTTAATGTCTTTGTATTCAAAGAAGGGCGCTGTTTCAAAATCACCCGTTTTAATTATTTCTTTAATACCGCTGAAACTAATTTTAATTATATTGCCTGATGTGTCGGCGGCTATAATGTATGATTTACTAAAGGATTTCCCTGATTCAATAAAAAAACTTCTGATACCATGAGGTAGTTTTTCAATAATCTTTATTGATGCCTCACCTTGCCGGTTTAGGACATATATTTTACCTTTTTCATCAACTGCACACAAAAGATCCTTGTTTTCAATCTTTATATACTGAATAGGTAAATACACAAGGTTATCGGTTTTATTGAAATTAAATGCTTTTACAGCTTCGCCGTTTGATTTGAAGCAAAGTATTTTTTTGTTTTCACATGCCGCAAAAATTCTGTAATCTTGGTTCTTTTCATAATCAACCACCGAAACAGCATTAACAGCCGGTGATTCTAATATTATTGGGAACCCTTTCATTTCCTTCCCGGTTCTATCATACAGGTATATTGCGTTATGAGTATTGAACAGGATTTGCAGCTTGTTATTTTTTAAAACATCTACCTGTATTATTTCACCAATTATTTTTTCCGGCAATTGTTTTGTCCAGATAATTTTACCGGTACTGCTTATCAAATACAATTTATTGGCATCGTCCTGAACTATTATTTCTTTGGCTTTTGTATTATGGTTAATTAATAATTGAGGTCTTGAGCTCACAGCTGTATCTAATCCTGACTCCCATAGTGTACCGCTTTCCTGCTTGTATTTAGGATTGTATTTCAAATATACCGAACTGTAAAATAATTTATCTCCGGCAGAAAACTGAATTCCCGCGGCTTCGAATTTATGAAACAACACCAATTTATTTTCAATATCTTTTGCCGATTCATCACTAACAAAATCACTGTAAATATTGGTTGAACGGGCTATTGAAGAATATATATATACATTAGCTTCCAATGAAATGTTTTCGGCAAAAGACTTATAATTTTTATCATTCGCCAATGTTTTATTATTTTCAAAACCATCAATAAAATTTTGTAATGCCTCCCTGGTATTGCCGAAAACAATGTAATCACCAATAGACGTATAATAGGTATTTGTTATTTTATTGAACTGCCAGCCGAATAATTTTGGCAATAATTTAGGCAAATCTATATAGTTGATATCGTGGCTTCGGTAAGCCGTTTCTAATCTAGACTCCTTCTTTACAATAGGTGCAGCACTGCTGATTAAATTCTTTATTTTGTGAGTTGACACCTGTTTCTCTTTTCCTTTATGAATGCTGGGAAGGGTCACGTGCTGTTCTTTTTTCTTTATCGAATCTGCAAGCATATTAAGAGTATTCATCGCGTCATCCGCATTATTTGAGCGGATAACCGCAAACGAATTATCAGCAAAATCATTTGATGATGGCTCTGTAATTACCAATGCCATTTCGTTTCCAATCCATTCCAGCATCGAACGCTCAATATTAATGCTGTATTTTGCGTTCTCACCTTCAATATACTGCTCATAACTCTCCGCTCTCACATGTGAAATGGCTTTTAAATATTTTTTATACCCATGCTGAAAGGTTTTAATATTGCTGATTCCAAACCATATCAGCAATGCGGTTTTTGATGGAATTACTTTCGTTATTTCAATTTCCTGAGTTTTTTGTTCCTTGAATAAATTTAAAAACTTTGTTGATGAATCATTTGATTGTGTAAAACCATTTAAGGTCAAAGCATTCGATTTTACTGATGCATCCCAGCCCGAAAAATCAGCAAAATCAGCGAATGAATTAATATCATTTTTAATTGACGGAGAAACAAAATGCCCTAAAATACTGGGGAAATTTTTATAATTAATATAAACATTTGCATCAGCATTCTTCCCTGCTGTATTTAACACCTTGATTAAATCTTTATCCTTAGCCAGCGAAACACCAGATTTCAACTGCCTGATAGCATCTTCAACCAAATTTTGTTTGCTGCTCATCATTAATATACCATTTAAAAAAGCATAGCTTAATGAGTCTTTTTTTAAAGGATGAATGGTACCTATATCAACGCCTGCATATTCGCGCATCGACGGCTCAGAATTATTGTTAATTGTTTTAATAAAGCCATCTACTGATGACTGCTGCCCGCGGTTGGGCAAACTGTATACATATAAAAAATCAAAAGTTGTAGCACCCGAAACATGCGCCGAAATAAATAACGAACGATTATCCAGCAATTGCGAAACCGAAGCATTTAATTTTATTACCGAGTCGATATATCGCCCCTGGATATGAAGTTTTGAAAAGGTTTCTGTTCCCAGCAATTCTTTCCACATAACATTATCCTGAGTCAATTTTTTCCAGGAGTTTTTCGACTGTCTGCATTCCAGTATTATTGCTGCATTATTCGGAATTGCATTAATACCGTCACTTACCGGTGTCCTAAGTTCTTTAGTATAAGTGAACCAATATACCCCGCCTGCAATAATAGATGAAATAACTAATCCGAATATTATTTTTTTCAACATAGATTTTGTCCGCGTCACAATGATCCCCTCTCTAAATATTTAAATTGACCGCTCATTACGAAAATGATTAATAAAAAGTCAGATATTAAATCATAAAATCAATGATTACAGCCATTATTTTTGTAATCCTGAAATTTCTTCTTTTAAGAACACTGCATAATTAGTGTCTGTCCATATAATCAGAGTTTCCCTCTGTTTTGATTTTATTTCTCCAGGTAAGTCAGCGCTCTCCTCTAAGAACTCTGTGTTAAAATATTTCCTCCCTCTGTGGAACTCTATTCCTTCCCTGTGAACTCTGTGTTAAAATCTTCTTTTGTACTGTGGAACTCCGATCTTTCCTCTGTGAACTCTGTGTGTTAAAATCTTTTTTTGTACTGCGGAACTCCGACCTTTCCTCTGTGAACTCTGTGTTAAAATATTTTTTTTCTCTGGGAAACTCCGTGCACTCCCTCTGTGAACTCTGTGTTAAAATCTTCCTGCGTTTATGCCAACTATTTAATAGCATTTACCTTCACCTTTAACAATTCCACTTCATAAATCAAAGCCGAATATGGAGGTATCATTCCAGTTAATCCTTTTTCACCAAATGCTAATGCTGAAGGAATATACATCCGCCATAATGAACCTGCCGGCATAATTTGCAGCACTTCACTAATACCAGGTATTACATTGCTGGGCATAGTATAATACGGAGTGTTTTTCGGATACGTATCCTCAAACTGCTTACCGTCAGCCAAAAAACCTTTTAAATGAAGCGTTACCGAATCAGTAAGCTGCGGCCGGATTCCTGTTCCAGCTTTTATTATGGCATAACACACACCGCTTGGCAGCACCCCCATCCCGGCTTGACTCTTAATCTTTTCGAAAAGCAATTTTTCCTGCCTGGCGCTGTTTTCTTTAGCCGTTAGTTTCTCATAATTCTTCATCAAATGCGGAATGCTGTCAGCCTTTAATAATAATGGTTTACCAAAAAGCACATCTTCCAATCCCTTATTAAATACGGCCGGCTTGCTGAGTACAAAACCATTATTACTGATATATAATCCAAGGTAGGCACCCAGCACATACTGCATGGTATCTGATGCTGATAACAATTTTATTGGCGCCGAAGTTTTATCTCCTGAAGCCGGAGTTTTTTGAGCAAAACAATTTATCGAAAAAAGTATTAACACAGCAGCTGCTATTTTTTTCATTTTAATGAGATTTATTTATACTTTGTTTATTGGGTTCGTAAAAATGCAGATTAAATTTCGAGTACAAAAATAAAGATAGAATTCGGATAATGGTAAAATTGATGAATTCTTTTGACTTTTTTTTGATTGTTGGTAGCCTGGCAATTATGGCAAATATGAAAATGCAGCTTAATCATAAGCGAGTAGTTGGTGAGTTGAAACGTGCCAGTCTAAATAGCCTGCCGAACTTTCAAATAAAAACAAGTGGAATTGAAAATCCTTAAACTATTTGCAATAGATTGAAAATCCCAACCTATTATGGAGGTTAAATACAAATTCAGACCGGCAGAGGTCTAATAAAGGCACTACCATTCCAAAAGACAGAACCTTTTAACTGCTGGATTACAAATCCTAACCAAATTGGTTTAAGACTCATCAAAGTTTCTCGAACCATATATACTCAATAGATCCATATGGAATATCAATACACTGAATAGGCATTATTAGCCGTAAAACGTATGGTAACTAGTCGAGGCGGTGCTGGTTCATATGCATTCCCAGCTCCTGCATTCCGTGATTGCGCAGTTATAGATGGTCCGACTAAAGTTCCGCCAACTCCCATAGCTAAAGTAGTGAGACCAGTATTATTAGTAAATACAATCGTGAAAGTTACAACATCACCTACCTGCGGAGTTCCTGGCAATTCTGCCCATAATAGTGCTGCAGTTGGCAGAGTAAGTGTAACACTTCCAGCAGTGACAACAACAACACCTGCATCCATAATTTCATCCGCTGTGAGGGTAGCATTTGCAGCATAAGTTGCTGGTGCTGTTGGCTTATATTGGGACTTACGATTACCCATCCTTACACCATTGCCAGCTGTAGTACCTGTTGTGGCTAAAGTTATAGAAGATGCATCATTAGCTTCTCCAATAGTTATAACAGATTTACCGGTTCCTATACCTGTTGTTGCACCAATATTAATGGTTTGGGTGTTTCCAGTAGCAGTAGCGCCATTACCAATATTTATAGTATTTGTAGCAGTTGATGTACCAATATTAACTGCATTTCCTAAATTATCAACATTAAGGTTAATTACTCCTCCGGTAACATCCAATTTGCCTGCTGGCGAAGCCGTACCAATACCAACATTGCCTCCATCTCTCTGTATAACTAAATCTCCTCCCGGTCCAGCTCCTTGAAACATTTGAAGGAGCCCATAACCAGTAACTCCACCTGCTGTTCCGGCAATTCTTAAACTAGAATTAGGTGAATTATGAGAATCGCCGATAGTAATCCCATAAGCATCACTATTTGTAAAAACATCTAATTGAGTTGCTGCATAAGTTGTTCCAATGCCTACAAACCCATTGCTTGCTGCAACCCTAACGCGTTCAAGCGGACTGCCAGCAACCGCACTGGTTTTAATTACAAAATCTTTTACATCAAGTGTTCCAATAAAATTAGTTGTACCTCCGTCAGTCCCTGTATTACCTACTAATGACCAATGAGTCATAAGGTCTTGTCCTGTAGCTCCAGTTGCACCAGTGGAGCCGGTTTTCCCTGTAGTACCAGTAGAACCTGTTGAACCCGTTGCTCCCGTTGCTCCCGTTGCTCCTGTTGCTCCTGTAGCAGCAGTTGAGCCGGTTGAACCTGTTGCTCCTGTTGCTCCTGTTGCTCCTGT
>CAISYK010000815.1 GCA_903889605.1 uncultured Bacteroidota bacterium | reverse complement strand
TGTATAATAATAAACTAGTTAAAATATCTTTTAAGGAGCATAATCAAGGAGGCGGCATTGATCATGTAATTTGAGTTTCGCGGAATTATAAAAGTATATCTAAACCTCTTCCAATACTTAATGCTGCGTTAGGGATTGAAGCGGAAATCCTTTTGCCCTTTGCAAAAGATTGAAGTGTAAAGCCCGCCCCTTTCTTTTTTAAGAAAGGGGAACGCCCGAATATATTTTAATTTGTTAATTATTCTTTATGAACACAATATAGCGCTGATATAATTCAGAGTGAAATTTTACAAAACATTACACTGTAACTTCTTCTTTGCTAAAATCATAATTAGTATAGTCGGTAATTACGTTATAAAGTGTATCGCGTTCAATTGGAGTACGTTTTACCTGTTTGATCATTTCTACCAATTGCTGTGTAGTAAGAGCAGGTGACTGCTCTTCGGAACCTGCCATGGTGTATATTTTTGTTGAATCATCAATAGTTCCGTCAATGTCGTCAACTCCAAAAGCCAATGAAATTTGAGTTGTTACACGGCCAATCATGGGCCAGTATGCTTTAAGATGTGCAAAATTATCCATGTAAATGCGTGAAACAGCATAGTTGCGCAGATCTTCAACAACACTTACTTCCTTGATATGACTCATTTGATTTCCCTTATTACGGAATTTAAGGGGAATAAAAGTGTTGAACCCTTTTGTTTTGTCCTGCAGTATGCGCAGGCGGTCCATGTGGTCTACGCGATGTTCAAATTTTTCGATATGCCCGTACAGCATTGTTGCGTTTGAAGGCATTCCAAGTTTGTGAGCAGTTTCATGCATTTCAAGCCATTGGGCAGAAGTACATTTATCATTACAAATCTGTTTACGTATTTCTTCATCAAATATTTCGGCGCCGCCGCCAGGTAATGAATCCTGGCCGTGTGCTTTCAAAATTCTTAGCCCTTCTTCATAACTCACATTTGCTTTACGGCACATATATTCCAGCTCAACAGCGGTGAAAGCTTTTACATGAATGTCAGGACGAAACGATTTAATCTTTTTAATTAAATCAGCAAAATACTGCAGTCCCATTTTGGGGTGTACCCCGCCGACAATATGGACTTCAGTGACCGGCTTTCCATCGTAGTTATGAACTAGTTTTAATATATCTTCTTCTGATAATTCCCATGCGTCATCTTTTTGTTTCAGTAAACGGGAATAAGAACAAAATTTACAATCGAACACGCACATATTGGTTGGTTCAATATGGAAATTACGATTGAAGTAAACTGCGTTGCCGTGCTTCTTTTCACGTATATAATTTGCAAGAGAGCCCAGATATCCCAGTTCTCCTTTCTCATAGAGCAGAAGGCCTTCTTCGAATGTAATACGTTCCTGGCTGTATACTTTTTCAGCAATACTTATTAAATCTTTTGGTATGCTGGAATCTAGTAAAATGGATTCAATTTTTGGAGTGCTCATAATAAATATGTTTTTTTGCAAAGTTACAGTAAGATTACTTCACTTCGGCAGAAAGGCTATGTTTTTTCATATCTTTTGATGTGTTTATTTTTAGTGTTTTTAGGAGTAAATTTATATATTTACAGCACTTATGGACGTCAAACATATTCTCTTAGTTGAAGATGAAGAGCATCTTTTAAAAACCATTCAGCTTAACCTTGAATTGGAGGGTTATACTGTAACGCCTGCTGTTACAGGAATAGAAGCACTTAAGGAATTCCGTAAAAATGATTTTGACTTAGTGATTTTAGATGTTATGCTTCCTGAAATAAATGGCTTTGATGTATGTGAAGAAATACGCAAAGAGAATACCCAGCTTCCTGTATTATTTTTAACTGCTAAAAGTTCCAGCAGCGACCGAATTCAGGGGTTGAAATTAGGTGCTGATGATTATTTGACAAAACCATTTAACCTTGAAGAGCTGCTGCTTAGGGTTCAGATTTTATTAAGACGAAATAAAACTCCAGTCGCTGAAAAGAACATTGAATTGTATACTTTCGGCGATAATGAAATAAACTTTATCACTTACGAAATTAAATGCGTGGATAACCAAAAACTCGAAATCACCAAAAGGGAAATTGCTTTACTTAAACTGCTTATAAAAAGGGCGGGAGAAGTTGTGTCGCGTGAGGAGATTTTAGATCAGGTTTGGGGAGCCGATGTTTTTCCTTCATCACGCACAATTGATAATTATATACTTGCTTTCCGGAAATATTTCGAAAAAAACCAAAAGGAACCCCAGCACTTTCACTCTATACGAGGGGTTGGATATAAATTTACCGGATAATTTCAAAGTCATTTTAGATTTATTTAGATTTGTTAGTCATTAATAGACTTTATATAAGTTAAAATGTTATGAGCATAAAGATATTAATAAATGTTTGGTTACTTGAGTTTTAGGAAAAGGAAAAAACTTTAGCTATGC
>CAISYK010000814.1 GCA_903889605.1 uncultured Bacteroidota bacterium | reverse complement strand
AAATTACCGAACTATTGATTCTTAAAGATAAGGAATTTGTATGAAATTTACCAATCTATAAAAAAAACAGCAAAGTGCTGTTTTCAAATTAATTAATTTTCAAATTATTAATTTCGTCATCAACTAATTAAAAAAGCATACAAAGTTAACGATTATGAGCAAAACAATCATCATTATTGGTATTGAATCGTCATGTGACGACACAGGCGCAGCTGTTATTAAAGACGGCAAATTACTTGCCAATATTGTTGCATCTCAAAATATTCATAAAGCTTATGGCGGAGTTGTACCTGAATTGGCCTCACGAGCACATCAGCAAAATATCATTCCTGTTGTTGATCAGGCCTTAAAACAAGCTGGAGTTGAAAAGCATGAAATCAGTGCGGCAGCATTTACCCGCGGACCGGGGTTAATGGGCTCTTTGCTGGTAGGGACATCATTTGCTAAAGCATTTGCGCTGGGATTGGATATTCCGCTTATTGAAGTCAATCACATGCAGGGTCATATTTTAGCACATTTTATAACCCATCCTGAACTACCTGATGGAGACAAAGAAATAATGGCTAAGCAGTCTTCAAAAGGCTTTGGCGCGGTTTCTCCTCCCCTTCCGGGAGACAGAGAGAGGCTTCTGACAAGAGGAGCTGTGCCTTCCTTTCCTTTCCTATGCCTCACTGTTTCAGGCGGGCATACTCAAATAGTTTTAGTAAAAGATTTTTTTGAAATGAAAATAATCGGCGAAACTATTGATGATGCAGCAGGAGAAGCGTTCGACAAGGCAGCAAAAATCATGGGATTACCATATCCCGGCGGACCGATGATAGATAAATATGCAAAAGAAGGAAACCCAAAAGCGTTTACGTTCACAAAGCCAAAAGTTGCGGACCTAAATTATAGTTTCAGCGGATTAAAAACTGCTTTTATGAATTTCATAAATAATGAAACAGCAAAAAACCCTGATTTTGCTGAACAGCGAAAGGCAGATATTTGCGCTTCAATTCAATATACCATTATTGATATATTGCTGCATAAATTAAAGATGGCAGCAAAACAATACGGGGTCACTCAAATAGCTGTTGCAGGCGGAGTATCGGCAAACTCTGAGCTGCGCAGCACCCTGCACAAACTTGCTGAACAATTAGGGTGGCAGGTATTTATTCCTAAATTTGAATATTGTACAGATAATGCGGCTATGATTGCTGTTACAGGTTATTTAAAATATTTAAAACAAGATTTCACAACACAAGCTGCCTCTCCTTTGCCAAGATATAATTTAGATTAAAAGGAACGATTTTAATACTGAAATAGTTTGAATAAAAACTCTTTTTTCTCTGTGGTGCTCTGCGCCTTATCCTTGGTGCTCTGTGTAATTTTTTGGTTACACAGAGATTCACAGAGGATTTTTCACAGAGAAACATTGAGGATAAATGGATTTATGTATTTTCTATTTTACACTAAAATTTGCGTACCCATAAAAGATTCGAATTAAGGAGAATTTTAAAATTCTCAGATTGGAATTGAACAGCAATGAAATTGAAACAAATAAAATATTTTCTCTTTTTTTCACTAATACTAAATGGTATTATTGCCATGGCATCTTGTGATGGCGATACCATTAGACTAAAACCTTCTCTTGTATCTAAAAAACCCTATCATCCCCAGCCTCTCATATTAAAAACCAATCCCCTTGCTATTTTGTGGGGGCCAATCCCTTTTACTTCTGAATACCGTATGGTAGCTGAAATTACAACAGGACGGACACAATCAACACAAGTTGGGATTTCCATTTTTGGCACAAGTCCCTTATGGAAAGCTATTGAAAAAGCGGCAAAGGTTCCTAGTTATTACCAACTAAAAATAAGGGGATGGAGAATACAGGCGTCCCATAAGTTCTATCTCATCAGCAGAAGAAGGTATGCTCCATTTGGATTTTATGTTTCACCGCTTGTATCTTATTCTAATGCAAGAATATCACTCCAAAATTACAAGCAGAATTATTTTGAATTTTCGCATTTTAATGCCAATATATTAATAGGTGTTCAGTTAGGAAGAAATACTAAGCTTACAATTGATATTTTCGGAGGTTTAGGATATAAAGAGAACACTGTTTTTTATCATATAAATAGTTACCGCAGCGTGCCTTATAGCACTAAGGATTTTGGTGATTTATATAATTCTCCTGTTAAAGCTACATTCGGTATTAATTTCGGCTATGCCATTTACTAACATCAGAAGAATTTTTCTATAGAACCCCAATATTAACTTGAAGGATTTAAAACTAAAAGACCTCGAAAATAATTCTAAACATTTTGTTAAGAAAAACTATTTTTTCTATTATTTTCCTCCTTTAACTAATTTTGCTGTGTTCCAATGTGGTTTAAATTCAAATCAGTGCACTTCCAAATCAGCGCATTTTTCAAATTTATTTACACTTCATTTTATTGTAATCTTCTTTAACAAATGGATTATCAAATACCTGGAAAGTTAAATACGGATTT
>CAISYK010000813.1 GCA_903889605.1 uncultured Bacteroidota bacterium | reverse complement strand
TCACCAAAATTCCAATTCCACATATCAGCTCCGGCCGATGCATCAATGATTGAAATAACAGGATTTAAAATAGTTGTATTTGCGGGCTGAACATTAAAATCAGCGTTTGGTTTAGGATATACAGTGATATAATTATTTTTAGAGACAGATGTTACACAGCCGCTGTCGGATGTTACTGATAAAGAAACATTATAATAGGCCGGAGCACTTACAGAAGAGTTTCCATAGCAATGATCAAAATTCTGTGCATTTATAAAGGCGCTTCCATCACCTAAATTCCAGCTCCAGAGTATATCACTGCCTGGAGCAATAGAAGATAAATCTTGAAAAGAAATACACAATGGGGCGCATCCTATAGTATCATTTGCCGCGAAGCTTACCAAAGGATTTGGGTTGATTTTAATCTTTGTTATAATAGAGTCTCTGCAGCTAAAATCAGAAACAAGTAATAACTGTATATCATAAGTACCAATTGCAGAATAAGTATGTGTTGTATTTTGATTGTTATTTAAAGGACTGCCGTCATCAAAATTCCAGGTCCAGGATTGTATTAAATCCGGAGCGGTTATAGTTGATAAATCTGTAAACGGAACAACACTTCCATCACAAACATTTGAAGTGCTGAATTTTGCGTCAGGAAGAGGATGAACGACTGCATTTTTTATCATTGTATCTCTGCAGCCATTATTGCTTACAGCAATAAGTGATGCAGAATAAGTTCCGGAATTGCTGTATGTATGAGCAGCGTTTTGAATTGAACTTAAAGGGCTGCCGTCATCGAAATTCCATATCCATGATGAAACAGTATCACCAGGAACTGCCGAGGAGTCATTAAAATCCATTATTTCATTTAAGCATACATCGGTATGACTGAAATCGGCCGTAGGTAAGCAAAATACTTTTGCTTTTTTTGAAATTGAATCTATACATCCCTCATTTGTAATTACTATTAATTTAACTCTGAATGTATCGCAGGAAGCATAGTTATGAGTTGGATTTTGTAATACTGATGCGGCGCCATCTCCGAAATTCCAGTTCCAATTTGAAATAATACCGGTGCTTGCATCATTATATACCATAGGAGTATTAAAGCAAACTGGTGATAGATTAAACAGTGCCTGAGGCAGAGGATTTACGTGAACAGTAATTGATGATGGGTATTTACAACCGCCGGCACCGGTAACCGTAACTGTATAAGTGACAGTAGATGCAGGGCTCACTTTAATATTTGAATCAGTGAAATTTCCAGGCATCCATAAATATGTTCCTCCGCCGGATACGCTTAATACCGTGCTGTCCCCTGCACAAATTATTGTATCACCAGTCACTGTAATAATGGGTATAGGAACAACTGTTACTACAACACTATCAGTCCCAGAGCAATTGTTAATATCAGTGCCGGTAACATAATATGTTGTAGTAACCAATGGAGAGGCCATTACAATAGGGCCTGCAGTCGTATTTAATCCGGCAGCAGGAGACCAGGAATAGTTTAGGGCTCCGCTGGCAGTTAAAGTATCTGAATTTCCTGCACAAATAGGGGTGGAATTCACTAACTGGCAGTTAGTATCCAATGTTCCGAAAGCTAAATTGCAGTAGGTTTCACTCTGGAGATAATCAAATGATATACATGTATGTACACCCGGGAATTGAATGATTGTAAACCCTTCGGTGCCGATAAATGTTGTATTATTGGGATAACTCATTCCTAAGCCCTGCCAGATAACGAGGTAAGGGGCGGATGTATTAATCTGAACACTATTACCAGAGTTTCCAATACTTGATAATGCAATTTGCGGATTTAAAACAGGCCTGTTGAAACAGAATGTAAATAATCCAGCCAAATCATTTCTAATGGCGGTATTATTGGCAGGAACATTAAACTGCGGAGGGAAAACACCTCCGTTATACATGCCTCCGGTAGTTGATAAACCGCCTGTCGGCTTAGTAACCAAAACGCTTAAATCGGATGAAATAGTTCCTGCCCCGGAGGTGCCGTTTACTGTAGACCATGCAGCCCAATTTAATTTAGTAGAATCGCAGAGCGGATTAACACGCCCTATAACATTTACAACTGGCTTAGGATGGACTGCAACAGTTACTGAGGCAGTATCAACGCATCCTAAATTATCAGTTCCCGTTATGATATATGTTGATGTTAAGATAGGATTTGCTGAAACAGAATTTCCCGTAACTGCGCTCAGGCCAGTTGCCGGAGACCAAGCATAAGTATTGGCTCCGCTGGCCGTTAAAATAGTTGAAGAACCGGAACAAACGGAGGGGCTTGGCGGGGAAACATTTACTATAGGCAATGGCTTTACATGAACATTTATAGATGATGAATAAGTACATGCACCTGAATTACTAATAGTAACAGTAAAGGTGACTGTAGAGGCTGGGCTGACTTTTATAATTGAACCAGTATAATTTCCCGGCATCCATAAATACGTTCCGCCCCCAGATGCAGTTAATACAGTGCTGTCGCCGGCGCAGATTATTGTATCTCCTGTAACTGTTATAATCGGTATAGGAACAACTGTAACTACAACACTGTCATTACCCGTGCAATTGTGAATGTCAGTGCCGGTAACATAATATTTTGTAGTAACCAATGGAGAAGCTATTACAACAGCGCCGGTAGTTGTATTTAATCCGCCTGAAGGAGACCATGTATAGTTTAGAGCTCCGCTGGCTGTTAAAGTATCAGAATTTCCCGCACAAATAGGCGGCGAATTCACTAACTGACAGTTAGTATCAAGTGTTCCGAAAGCTAAATTGCAGTAGGTTTCACTTTGCATATAATCAAATGATATGCATGTATGCACACCGGGGAATTGAATTATTGTAAACCCTTCGGTGCCGATAAAAGTGGTATTGTTAGGGTAACTCATTCCTAAGCCAGTCCAGATTACCTGATATGGTGCGGATGTATTAATCTGAACGCTGTTGCCGCCATTTCCAATACTTGATAATGCTATTTGCGGATTTACCACAGGCCTGTTAAAACAAAATGTAAATAATCCGGCTAAATCATTTCTAATAGCGGTGCTGCTAATAGGTACATTATACTGTGCAGGAAAAACACTTCCGTTAAACATACCGCCGGTAGTTGATAAACCACCGGTTGGCTTAGTAACCAGTACACTTAAATCTGATGAAATAATTCCGGATCCTGAGGTGCCGTTTACAATAGACCATGAAGCCCAGTTTAATTTAGTAGAATCGCAAAGCGGATTAACGCGGCCTATAACATTTACTACTGGTTTAGGATTCACAATAACTTTAACTGAATCGGTTGATGAAAGGGCAGTACAACTTGCAGGTGATATATCATCTGAACGAATAAAAATGGAATATGAAGCATTTTGCGGGCCGCTTGTTGAAGTACAAGGCATTGAAAACGCCAAATTGGTGTGAACTACTGAATTATTACAAACTCCGTTATCACCGGTACCGCCGTAAAATTTATTATTATTGCCTCCGCCGTTCGAACAGCCGAATCCCCATCCTGCGTTTGCTCCGCATCCTCCTATATTAATATTAAATTCGGGATCTGAACCGCAGGACTGCGATACCCCATCAACATTCCATGTCCCGGGAACCAACTGCTTATTTGCCCATGACCAGCCAATTGAAGTACTCGGAGATATTATATAGTGAGTACTAACATCAGAACATTTTACCATTTGCTTTCCAGAACTTCCTAAAATTTGATTTACAAGTGCATTTGTGCCGGGAGCCGCTGGTGTTATTTTAGTCCAGCCGCCTCCGGCAGTTGTCATATCACAATAAGTCATAAACGCATTGGCTGTATTGCCTCCATCAGGATCTAACCAATAATTTCCATCTCCTGTGGAAAAGCCCTGATCCAAAATTGTTTTACAGGTTTTACCTGCGTTAATTTGCGAAGTCCCATTTCGAGAAATATTAGTATCGGAAACGGTAACATAATATGTTGTTGTTGTAACTGGATTTACCGTTATTGAACTTGTTACGGCATTAGTATTCCACAAATATGATGGTCCGCCTGCGGCATTTAGGACAGCATTTTCTCCCATACAAATTGTCACATCCGGTCCGGCGTTAGCTGTAAGCACCGGCAAAGGGTTTACAGATACAGTCGCAGACGCAGTTCCAAGACCGCATGTTGTACATGTCATAGAACCTTGTGTACAGGCGGGTGTTTGGTTTGTTGTTACAGTATATAAACCGGCAGAATAAACCTTAATGCTTTGAGTGGCTGCTCCGGTGCTCCATGAGTATGTATAGGCTGTACTGGCAGTAAGAGTGACCGAGTCACCCTGGCAAAAAGTTAAGGGGCCGCTGGCTGATATTATGGGAATGGTTGGAGAAGATAAGGTGTAAACTCCCATTTCCATAATGGCAATCCATGAAGGAGAGCTGAGGGATGTAATTCTTATGCCTCTTACACTTGTTAACGGCGAACTGCTGTAGCATCTTTCTATTAATTGGCCGGTAACATAATATCCGGTTACAACATCTGCTACCGTCCATGTAACCATATCCGGGGAAGTGAGTATTTGATGATTAACAGTCCCGTTCGGAGACATGGAAAACATTATATTTATATTGTTAATTGTATAAGTTGAAAGTAAATCAATTTCAAAAGACTGTGTTGCATAGCCGCCTGAATTCCACATGTCGCCGCAGCTGCCGTTAACCGCGTTAGCAGGAATATTGGATAGATAAACGCCGCTTGCAGTTACCGGTTTCCCTAAAGCAACATTATTGCATTGCGCCATTACAGCGCTGCCGTAAACAAAAATAAAGGAAAGGAAAAGTAAAAGTTTTTTCATTTCGTTACCCCTTTAATTCATAAGAATTGAATAATTATAAAATATTTGGATGTCTATTTATATATTATTTGTTTAATAATAAAGAGGTTGCATAAATTATAAAAAAGGTTGCATTTACTTCAGCTGAGAACAGTATAAACAAATCTCGTATGATGCCTGATTTTACAAATTATCCTAAAAAGATATCTTTTCAAATCTAGATAATTTTTCGCGGAATTTTACTATCAATCGGCATTTTATTATTTTATAATCAAAATAATTTTCTGGTGACAGATATGTCCACGCAAAATAATTTATCAAAAAAAGAGCTTTTAGATTTATAATAAGTGTTTATAAATATACCAAAAAATGAACAATTTAATAATTTGCTTGAATAAATAAAATTACATTTGCATATGTATGAATTGCGCTGTCATTGCTGTCATTGTGGAAGGGATAAACATTTTTTAAACCAAAATTAGAGTCTGTCTTTTAAGCCGAAATTAGCCGCAGATTCACAGATTAATAAAATTATTTCCCCTTTTTTCTGTGAATCTGAGGCAAGCGTTTTTTTATTTTTTTAAATTAGCCGATTGTATTTACAGACACTGATTAATGTCTGTAAATACAATCGGCATTTATATCAGCACGTCATTGCGAAAGAGGCACGACTGAAGCAATCTCATTCGCTTATATGAGATTGCTTCGGGCAAAAAGCCCTCGCAATGACGCTCCGTTTGAGAGTTTTTTATTAATTATGCGATAATGAATTATAATTTTAATATCTATGAATCGACGTCAAGTGTTTTTTTGAATTCTCTAAATCAATGGACAGACACTAATTAAATCTAAAATAGTGAATTTGAAAATTTTTAATTT
>CAISYK010000812.1 GCA_903889605.1 uncultured Bacteroidota bacterium | reverse complement strand
TTCATTTTCCATAATTTCAATTATTTAATAATTTTTATTTCAGGTTTAAATATGATTTTTGACTTTGTGGAATTAGCTATCAAACAATTGTCTTCGGATTTCTGAAGGAGTAGTTCTGCTCTTTCTTTGTTGTTTATATTACTGATAGTGATGATAGGAGAAAGTGTTATTTCACTTATCATGTTCACTCCATTCACCGTTTCGATTTTCCCAACTGCCTTTGAATCAAAACTTAGAAATTCAAGTTTTGAATTTTCTGCTACGGAAAGAAATGTTGTCATTAAACAGCTATTAACAGCCGCAACAAACAAATGTTCAGGTGACCATTCCGTTTTTATATCCTTCGAAAACTGTATTGGTGCAGCCACGTCAACAGTATAGTTGAGTGCCGGAGAATCCAGGATTCCTTTTTGATCTGATTGCCAGTTTAATGATACCTCATAATAATATTCGGTATTAGTCATACATGGTAAACACCACTCCGAGGAAAAATCAAGTAATGGAGGCTTCTTTGAATATATTTTTTCTGAAAAAGTCATTTTAATAATTTAAGAATTATTTGTTAGTTAATTGTCCGATTTTCACTTCCGGCTTGAAAATGATTTTAGACTTAATCGAATTTGAGATAAGGCAATTGGCTTCTGATTTTTGAAGCACTCTTTCTGCTCTATCTTTTTGATGTTCATCTTTTAAAATAAGGATTGGCATTAAAGTTACTTCACTCATCATGTATTTGCCATCCACCATTTCAAGTTTGCCAATTGCTTTTGAATCGAAACTCAAGAATTCAAGTTTAGAATTTTCTGCGATTGACAAAAATGTTGTCATTAAGCAGCTATTAACGGCAGCAACAAATAAATGTTCGGGTGACCATATACCTTCTATTCCTTTCGGAAATTCAGGTGGTGTTACAACCTCAATACTAGTATTTAATACCGGGGAATTCATAATTCCCTTGCGATCTGATTGCCAGTTTACTGACACTTCATAAAAATGTTCTGTGTTCATAGTTTTAATAGTTTAGTTCAATTATTTGTTTTAAGTGGTCAGCAGGCACAACCCCTGACTGTCGCCATTTTAAATCTCCCTTTTTAAAAAGAATTAAAGTGGGAACACTTTGTACATTGTAAGCATTAGCCGCTGTTGGATTCCTATCCACATCTATTTTAATAATAGTAGCTTTATTCCCGAGCATTTTTTTTAGCTGTTCAAGTATTGGAGCCATCATTTTACAAGGGACACACCATTCTGCTGAAAAATCAACCAATACCGGTTTTTCTGAATTTATAATATCTTTAAAATTTGCCATTTTATTTTTGTTTGAAATTTAACCGATTGCGCAACTAACATAGGCTCTGGCACTTGCTGCTAGTCTGTCAAATCCTTCAAGTGTGTCTTTTTCGGGATAACCCATCGAAGCAAGTTTTTCTTTGATTTTCTGTAAATTAAAATTTCCGTCATGAGTGATATCTACCGTTTGACTTACAACATCCACCTTCACTTCTGAAACTCCGGAAAATGTTTTTAGCCCATTTTTTATTGAATTGCCACACCCCGAGCATTTCACATTGCTCACAACTATTTGAGTTTTCATATTATTTGTTTTTATTAATGCGAATATTTTTGTTTTTGATATTTGCTAATATTGGTAGCTGTTGTAGCTGACTTTTATTGCGCCACAATAATGAATTTGTAGTTTTTAATAAGTCAAAAATCCAATTACTTCTTGTTGTTGATTTCAAAATTATTTTCATAATTATTTATTTTTTGTATTGTTGTAAATTTTGCCACGCACCACCGTTGTGAACGTTTGTATAACCTTGATTTTTTAAAATGCTTTTTGCTGAACTGCTTCGCATACCTGAAGCGCAACAGGTAACTATCACCTGATCCTTACTTTTAATTTTTGCGGTGTTACTTAATAATTGATCGAGAGGAAAATTGACCGAATTCTTAACATGCCCTCCTGCGTATTCTCCTTTGGTGCGCACATCCATGATTAATGCTCCATTTGCAATCAATTCACCAATGTTTACTTTCGGGCCAATGCCTAAAATATTTTTAAGTGCTTGTATCATTTTGTATATATTTAAAAGTTTAACAATAACAATTTACATCCATCCATGATCCTGCATTTTTACATTCTATCCCATTTTGCTCCAAATACAATGATGCTTGTGAACTTCTTGCACCGGAGGCGCAACATAAAATTATATTTTTCATGTTTTTAAATTCAGGTAAGCGTTGAGATATTTCTCGCAAGGGAATATTAATACTTCCTGTAACATGTCCGCTCATAAATTCTGCTGACGTTCTAACATCCACTATTGTGGCATTTCCTGTTTTGATTAATTCTTCGATGTTTTCCATGTTTATTTTGTGTTTTCTCCTTTATTTTCTTCTTTATTTTCTTTTTTAAACATACTGAGTAATATTCCTCCCATCATGGCTCCGTAAATTGAGCTATTTATAGGGCTTGAAGTAATGGCGCAAGTGCCGGATGCACACCCCACGAAGTACCAATAGCACCATCCGGCAACTGAACCAACGGTTAAACCAATTAACTCTAACTTGTATTTTACAATTAAGTTTTTCATTTACGGTACAAATGTCAGGAATGAATGGAGAGCTGTTTGGAACATTTGTTGGATAAGTCGCATTTTAAAAAATAAAAAAAGCAGATCTAATTTTTGACCTGCTTTTCCATTCCATTGTAGTGTAATTTTATTTTTTTTTGCGTGTCGAAATGCCAAAAGGCAGATAAAGCGGGCAAAAACTTATAAAGCTTGTTAAAATAAAGATGGCTGAAAGCACCAAACCAATTATAGCAATCGTGCCGTTAATTTGATGCGTAAAATACAATGCTATAATAACCAAAGCCACCAGTATCCTGATGATTCGATCAATGTTTCCCATGTTCTTTTTCATATTCTTTTGTTTTAAATTTTATGCAATGATAGAAACAGTTTTGATTTTAGTTAGTAACGTTTGTTACATAAGGCGCTGATTTTCCTCATTCATTAATACATAAAATTAATAGCATTTCAGAATCCTAAAGTTAAAACCTCTATATTATTACGACCTAGGCGAACCATTTTTTTTTGTTCCATTGTTCTTAATAAACGACTAATCGCTTCCCGATGGACATGAAGTTCATCAGCAACTTCCTGATGAGTAATCTCCAATACTCTTGTTCTTAATGCTTTTGAACGTTCCTCCAGATAATGAAGTAATTGTTTATCCATATTGCTAAAGGCGATAAGGTCGATTACTTGCAATAATTCAGCAAAACGATTCCTGTAATTATTACTTATATATGCTTTCCATTCAGGGTACTTAAACCAATCCTCTGTTTGTATAACTGGAATTTGTATTATTTCAGTAACATCTTCTGCAATAGCCTTAATCATACTCTTTTTCCCAGCCTGACAACAAGTTATTGACATTGCACAAGTTTGTCCTGGATACAAATGATATAAAAATGATTCTGCGCCTTCCATATCCTGTCTGATAATTCGAATACTGCCTTTCAATACTAATGGGATAGTAACAATCTCATCTCCAGGATTCATTATAATTTCCCCTTTTTGAAATGTTCTGTGCTTTGCATATTTTTCTATTTCAGCAATTAGCTTTGGGTCACTAAATATTGAATTTGTTTTTGTCATTTTATTGTTTTTAATCAATTGTTTAAATAGTAGTAAACATGTTGCTGTAAAAGCAGCAGGTTACGAAATTAATAAAAAAAAGCTATGCATTGTTTTCAATAAAACTTCCGATACTTAGTGGCTGACTTTGTTGATGCAAATTAGAATAAATTCTAAAGCTGGTTGATCATAGTTAAGAATTGTGTAACAAAAGTTCCATACTGTTTAACAATTTTTACTGAAATTTGTATTTCAACTTTTTGCTTTAAAAAATATACCCTGTTTAATATTACTTACTTTAATATATTATACAATGAAAAACTTTTGGAACGAACGTTACAGTATAAAAGAATTTATTTATGGTGAAGATCCAAATATTTTTTTCGCCGAACAATTAAATAAATTAAAGCCCGGTAAAATTATTTTGCCTTGTGATGGCGAAGGTAGAAATGGGGTTTACGCTGCATCATGCGGATGGGATGTTGCTGCCTTTGATTCAAGTGAAGCAGGGAAAGAAAAAGCAATACAATTGGCTACTAAAAAAGGAGTTACCATTAGTTACGAAATTGAAGATGCACAGGAAGTGGAGTATGCTGAAAACAGTGTTGATGTTGTAACTTTTATTTTTGCTCATCTACCTCCAGAAGTACGAAAACACATACATCAGAAAGCAATTACATGGTTGAAACCCGGAGGCAGAATTATTTTAGAAGCGTTTAATCCTGATCAATTGAAAAATAATCTATTTATGATTAAATTGTGAAATTATTATTTATTAATAAAAATTTGGATAGCATTTTCATTAAAAATAATCTAATTTTCATTTAGAAGGGGTTTTGGGGTTTTGGGG
>CAISYK010000811.1 GCA_903889605.1 uncultured Bacteroidota bacterium | reverse complement strand
TCAGCTAATTAGTGACTGTAGATATAGTCGGTTAATTCAAAAAGAGTCTGCTGCTGATATTGACTTTAAATGCAGACATTAATTAAATATCATTGTAATGCCTGATTTAAACTATTTATAAAATAAATAACCATTTTAATTTTAGTAAATTTGTTTAGAGTGTTAGTAAATTAGCAATAGAAATAAACTACTTTGATCAGCATAAAATTGAATAATATTTTAATAATTAAAAAAATAAAACAATGAAAAAAATTCTACTATCATTTTCAGTATTAATAGCGGGATTTATTGCAGCTATTGGACAAACAGCCGCAGATTTTACCGTAAATGATTGTGCTGGAAACGCTCAGCATCTTTTCGCAGAATTAGATGCAGGAAAAGTTATAGTTATGGTTTGGGTAATGCCTTGCGGTACATGTATAGGACCTGCAAAAACTGCATTTAATGCATCACAAACGTTTATTAGTTCTTATCCGGGGCGTGTCTTATACTATTTAGTTGATGATGCGAATAATACCCCTTGTGCTACATTAACTTCATGGGCTGCGACAAATTCAATTTCGCCGAATTCAGTATTTAAAAGTGCCGCAATTTCAATGGCTGATTACAGCGGAACCGGCATGCCGAAAGTAGTGGTTCTTGGAGGAGGCTCACATACTGTTTTTGATGATGAAAATGATGTTTTTAATTCAACTACACTAACAACAGCAATTACAAATGCATTGGCTGCGCCAAGTTCAGTTGAAATTAATGAAAAAATGGTTTCCGATTTTCAATTAAACCTTTTTCCTAATCCTGTAAAAAATAGTGCAGAAGTATCCTATACTTTGAACCAGGCAAATGATGTGCGTTTTGAAGTATTTAATATTTTAGGGGATAAAATAAAAACTATTTCCGCTGAAAAACAAATGGCAGGAAAACATGAAACCCAAATCAATGTTGAATCATTAAGCAATGGGGTTTATTTTATTCAGTTAATAACTGCAAACAGCCGTGAAACGCGCAGATTCTCAATATCCCGTTAATCAATTAATTTTCTATTCCAGTTTAAATTAAACTCAAAACTTCTAACTTTTTAACTATTTAATCATGCGTTTATTACTTTTTTCCTCACTTGCATTCATGTTTTTATCAGAAACAATTCATGCTCAGGGCTGCTGTTCTGGCGGGAGCGGAAGTCCTATTGCCGGCGGTACTTCACAAGGAGTTCTTGGAGAACGACAAATGGAATTAAATGCAAATTTCCAATATATAAGTACAAATAAATTTTATTCAAGAGACAAGGATACTACTCCTTTATTTGACAATTTAAACAGCAGCTATTCATATTTTAGAGTCGCCTATGGTGTAACAAAAAACTTTACCATGTCTGTTGAGTCAGGTTATTTCATAAATAAAACACAGATCGGTTTGAAAAAAAAAGAAACCATAACTTCTAAAGGTATCGGAGATTTATTGTTTTTTCCGCGTTATACAATTTATTCAAAAAATGAAGAAACAAAACGTACCGAGATCACATTAGGCTTAGGATTTAAGATTCCTCTCGGAAAGTATAATGATTCAACTGTAGTTTATACTGATCCGATAACAGGTCTAAAACAATATACTACCTCACCTCCTTCAGTTCAGCCAACAAATGGTTCGCATGATTTTATTTTCTATGGATTTTTCTTCAGAGGTTATCCCGAAAAAAATTTCAGAGTATTCGTTAATGCTTTGTATGTGAAAAAAGGATGGAACCCATTAGGTGAAAAATTCGGCGATTATGCAAGTGTTGGTTTATTTGCCGGTACAACTATTCTGAAAAGAATAGGTGTGAATGTGCAGGTAAAAGGAGAATGGGTTGGGAATATGCAGGCAGCTAAGAACATGGATTTGCTGGCTTTTTATAATGTTGATATTACATCAACAGGCGGACGGAAAGTTTTGCTTGCTCCTCAAGTCAGTTATAGTTATAAGAAATTTACATTATATGCACTTAGTGAATTCCCTATTTACCAGTATTTAAACGGAGTGCAGGTAGGTTCGCAGCATCAAATTACCGCAGGACTTACATATCGTTTTATGATTAAAAAGAAAGCAGTAAAAGAGGAAAAGCCTGCAATATAAGTTATTTTATCCCAATCATCAGCGCTTGCCCGAAAACTCCAAAACTTTTTTTTCAAGTTTAAATCTTATTTTTTTTCTCCGTGTTTCT
>CAISYK010000810.1 GCA_903889605.1 uncultured Bacteroidota bacterium | reverse complement strand
TTAAAATTCGACTGCAATATTACAGCTTTTTATATTAATTGCGGAACCATATTTAAAATATTTTCACTCTTCATTTGTTTCAAAATTCCGATTTTTATTTAATGATTCAATGACCTTTAAATTGTATTATATTGAGTTTAATGTAAATTAAAACGTTATTGCTTCGTTCATCTATAATTCGTATATTCGTAAAATAAATTTTGTTTTTATTAATGATTTATAACGATACGTTATTCCATTTCTAAAACCATTATTTTATAGTAGTTTGTTGATGTATTCTTTCATTCTGATAAGCGTTGACGTCTTATATCTAAGATTTCGGCATAAAGCTTTAAAGGTGAAACAAATGCTGTGAAAAGGATTGCTGGTCAAAATCTTTCAAATATTTTATTTAGGAATAATTAATAAATTTTTAATCCATGCAAAAAAAACAAATTCTTTTATCTTTAATTTCCCTGATTGTATTGCTCTCCGGATGCACTAACACTTTTATGGGAACTGTGCTTATATTAACTTTTTCAGATGTCATTCTTTATGTTATAATCGCTTTTATTGTTTCAATACTGATTGCCCTGTTTGACTCAGAAAACAGTAAAAGAAGCTTCTGGATAGGTTTCATTCTGAGCTTGCTTTTGACGCCAGTTGCCGGTTTTATTTATCTATTGATTAAAGTAACCAATCGTAAATAAAGTTTTATTCCCAGATGAAATACAAAGCATCACTCGACACTTTAGCAAAAATAATTACCTGGGGAACGGTAATTTTATTTTTAGTGCTTGGTTACCGAAGCGCCGTTTCTCTTCCTGTTACTCAAGGGGATCCTGCTGCAATTTTTGTGCATATCTGTACTCTTTTGCTTTTCACTTCAATAATTATTGGCTGTTACCTTTTTGCCCCTCAGGGATACATCGTGGGGGCCGCAACATTGACTATAGTGCGGCCAGTGAAGGGTAAAAGAATAAAGCTTGCAGACATTAAGGAAATCAGAACAGTTACCGAAGGTGAAATGACCTGGACAATGAGAACATTCGGCGTTGGCGGACTATTCGGCTATTATGGGAAATTCTATTCTTCCAAAATCGGCAGGATGACATTTTATGCTACGCAGAAGAAGAATAGAATTTTAATAATAACCTCGCAGGGGCAGAATATTATTATTACACCTGACGATTTAAATATGATTGAAAAAGTGAAAGAGATTTTGGCAGCCAAATCTTAAATGGTTAGCTTTGTTAAAGAAACACTCCCTCCCAAAAACATGCATTTACAATAGTGGAATGGACATGATTCAATAATAGTTTATGGGTAGATTTACTTCAGTTTTGAAAATCAGAATTTGCTTGGAAAACCAGGCTGCACAAATCTGAAAATTGTTACTCATTTATTAGCGCTTTCAAGTATTGAGACAAGAAATTAACCAATAAGAACATTAAAGATGTTTTACAGTGAGCAAAGAAAAAATATTTTCAAACGCATCCTTAAAAAAGGTGAGAATTCCCTTCATGAGTTTTGGCAAAAAAGTCGAAATGAAATAAAAGAAACACAGCAGGCCGAGCAGATTGTTGAAAAATATTTTGAAGGGAAAGAGGTTACTCGAGAGGAAAAAGAAATACTTAAAAATCAAACTTTTGATATGGCTAAAATTATTTTCGTCGGTGTCCCTTTAGCTGTTATTCCAGGATTTAGCGTGGTGATGATACTAATGGTAAAAGCAGGGAAAAAGTATAATTTTAACATCCTGCCTTCATCTTTTGCCTCTCCCAAAAAAGATGTGTTATAAATAAATAAGACAATCCCTTTAATAAATTAAACTAAATTAAATAATTATGACAACTAAAAAAAATTGGCACGAAAAACATGTACAAACATTAAGTTTCGGCAGTCGCTTAGCTGATTCTGTTGCTAAAGGAATGGGTTCATGGAAATTCATTATAATTCAAACAATTTTAGTCATGCTTTGGATGGGATTAAATGTCGTTGGATTTGTAAATCATTGGGATGTATATCCTTTTATATTGCTGAATCTTGTTTTCTCTACTCAGGCTGCTTATGCTGCGCCGATTATTATGATGGCTCAAAACAGGCAGAATGAAAGGGACAGGGAGCAGGCGCAGGCTGATTATCAAACCAATGTGGATGCAAAACTGGAGATTGAAGCTCTGGCTATAAAGCTGAACTCATTAGAGGTAGAAAAACTTGATAAAATCATTAAAATGCTTGAAGAAATGAAAAAAAACAGTTGAAAATAATGCCAATTATTATGGTATCAGCAATTCACATTATTTATTACCTGACAGATTTGAGTATAGGAAATTTGCTGTAAACTGTTTAATGAGCTGAATGTTTCATCAATCTATTATTTAATCTTTGTACATGGATTCGGATTTAGAAAATAATTTCAAAGAGGTCCTGAAAACCCTCTCGATGCAGTTTGGCGATGATTTAGATATTCAGGGTGTCTTATTTTTAATTGGCATTCAGGAGTTGGGCAAAGGTCCTATAGAGCTTTCCAAAAATGCAAAAATTGATGTAATGCATATTGCCGTATGCTCTCTGCTTGCGCCTTATGGCTATTATGAATACGAAGGGTTGGATAAAGATGGCTGGCCGCATTGGAAAATAAGTATGAAACTTCCTCAGCTAACATCAGAACAGCAGCAACAGCTAATGAAACAAGCTATTGTCAGTTATTTTAAAAATAAAGAAATAATTAATTAGGGTTTTAACGTTACTACCACTTCTGTAGTTTTTCCTGGCTCATCCAAACGTAAAATACCTTTGGCGCTCATATTTGCATAAGTTGATTGAGTCGCTAAAATATCAAGTATTGAAGGAAGTTTTATCTCAAAATTTGCAACTCCTGAAGCATCAGTTACACCATTAATTACCAAATCTCCGCCTAAAGAATGATTTGGATCAGGGGGAACAGAAGGGGGCGATGACAATTTTACTACTGCATTTACTACAGGTAATCCGGCGGTATCAATTACGGTTATTTTACCATGACAAGTTTTATCTTTTTTGCAGGAAGTACTGGAAAGTGCTGTCAACAGCAATAAAGAGACACAAGCAAAAGCGGAAAATTTCAGGATAAAAGTTTTCATTGTTTTAAAGTTTTTATATTGTTTGATTTTGTTATTTTGTAAAGAACGGTTATTTATCTTTACAATTTAGCAAATTTAATAATTTATTTTATGAAATACAAAAAACTATTCTGGGCGTTTTTATTTTTAATGCCCCCCTTTTTTTTATTTGCATCCATTACCCAAGCGGAAAATATTGATTTGGGAATTAAAAAGGTCATAATTGTCACTGATTTCGGTGTAATAAAAATTAAATTGTATAATGAAACACCTTTGCACCGCGACAACTTTGTAAAACTTGTGAACGCGCATTATTTCGACAGTTTGTTGTTTCATCGTATTATTCAGAATTTTATGATTCAAGGCGGAGACCCTGATTCAAAAAATGCGGCTCCTTTCATAGAACTGGGCAATGGAGGTCCAGCCTACACAATTCCCGCCGAATTTAATTCCAAATTATTTCATAAAAAGGGGGTGCTGGCAGCTGCACGTGATAGTGACTTAGAAAATCCTGCCCAGGAGTCGTCCGGTTCGCAGTTTTATATTGTACAAGGCCGTGTTTATAATGATTCCTTATTGAAAATTGAGGCTAAGCGGATCACCAAATTGAAATTATACAATACAATTGCTAATCGAAAAGAAAATAAAATCTTAATTGAAAAATATAAAACATTTTCAAAAGAACAGCAATCTGACAGTATTAAATTTCTGAATAATATCATCACAGCGGAGGTGGAAACTGAATTGCCGAATGCAAAGCTCCACACATTTAGTGAAGAACAAATTAAAACATACACTACTATCGGAGGAACTCCTCATCTGGATGAGAGTTATACCGTATTTGGAGAAGTTTATGAGGGTTTTGAAGTTATTGATGCAATTGCGATGCAAAACACGGATAAAAATAATCGCCCTTACACTGACATAAGAATGAAAATATCAATTATTCCATAAATTTTTATAGGTTTATATACATAAGGCACAAAACGCTATATTTGCGTCATGATAAATCTATTCAAAGGAGTAAACGCAATTGACTTTGGTAAACATTTCAAAGACAATGAAACATGCATGG
>CAISYK010000809.1 GCA_903889605.1 uncultured Bacteroidota bacterium | reverse complement strand
TCTTTGGTTTTTATTTTTCTATGAAGGCTATCTACAAATATGCAATATCAGATACAAAGGAAGAATGACGAATGTCACTATTTATTGTGACGGTTATCACTTTCCCGAAAATTGATAATAGAGACCCATAATGTTTTTTTTCAAATGATTGCAATTTGAGTGCAATACGGCTGACAGTAAAAATATTTATGATAAATTAATTTAAATCAGATATTTAATTTGTGAATAATCAATGATATTAAAATTATTTTCAGGTGATTATAATTACGAGCATTTTTTACTAATCAAACTACCTTTGAGAAAAATATTTTAAAAAATAATTAGAAAAACAGATTAAATTTTCAGATAATGAAAAATTCGTTATATATCGCAAAAATATCCGGAATCAAAATATTTATTCATTGGTCATTTTTTCTTCTTATTGCTTGGATTGTCATATCCAGCATACGAGATGGAAATGATTTTTTACAGACAATATTATCGGTTGCATTTATATTGACAATTTTTTGCTGTGTGGTTTTACATGAGTTGGGACATGCTTTAACTGCAAAAAAATTTAATTACATAACAAAAGATATTATTTTGCTTCCAATTGGGGGAATGGCAAGAATTAACGAACTTCCCGAAAATCCCAAACAAGAATTTTTAATTGCCGTTGCAGGACCAATTGTTAATATTGTAATTGCATTAATACTTTTCCCTTTTATTAATTGGGCACAAATAAATCCCGCCTCTTTGGAAAAATTCGTGATCAGCGGAAGTAATTTTATTTTCTCGCTGTTTGCCGTTAACCTTTCATTGGCTGTTTTTAATTTAATCCCAGCCTTTCCAATGGACGGAGGACGCGTATTCAGAGCAGTTCTTTCGATATGGATGAATAGAGTAAGTGCAACTGCAGTTGCTGCGCGTACGGGACAATTTATTTCATTTATATTCCTCATTTTTGGAATTCTATATAATCCCGTTTTGGCCCTCATCGGCGTTTTCATTTTTATAACTGCCAAAGCTGAGAACGATGAAGTGAAATCAAAATATTTCCTGCATAATTACACAGTAAATGATGCCATGTCGCATCACTATTATAAATTGGATAAAACAGCCACTATTAAAGAGGCCGCTAAATTGCTGATAGATGTTGATCCCAGTGATTTTTTAATTGTTGATAATGAAAAAATTGTGGGAACTTTAAGCAGTGATGAAATTATAAAAGCACTTGTTGAAAAAGGCGAAGGCGTAAAAGTCGAGGAGGCAATGAACAGTAAAGTCAAATTTATTACTAAAGATATTGCCCTTGATGAAGTAATGAAAGTGTTAACGGATGGTAAGGAAAAAATTATGCCTGTGATGGATAATAATAATGTTATTGGTACAGTTGATATGAATAATATCTTAAAACTGATTATGGTCAGTTCTGCGTCTCAAAAACATTCGGCATCAAAAGTAGAGGAAGAAATTCTGCAGTCTTAATATCCTGGGTTAAATATAAAATAAGTAATACTAAGTTAAAAGCAGTCTGTTTTGGGCGTTCCGCTTTCTTGAAAAAAGAAAGCG
>CAISYK010000808.1 GCA_903889605.1 uncultured Bacteroidota bacterium | reverse complement strand
GCCTTCAAAAATTTTTGAATTGGGCGCTTTACAAAAACCAATTATTGCTGGTGTTGGAGGCTATGCAGCCAAGTTCTTAAAGGCTGAAGTCGATAATTTATTATTATTTGAACCGGGTAATGTAAACCAATTAGTAAAGTTGTTAAATAATTATAAATATCAAACAGGAAAAAGGGAAGCATTCATAAATAAATTTCGTAGAGAAAACATCAATTTCGAATTGGCTCAATCAATGATAAGTTATACCTAATGAATATTCTAATAACCGGCATCAATGGTTTTGTAGGATCCAATCTTTATAAATCTTTTAGCAGGAGTTTTCAACTTTCAGGCTTGGATATTTTTAACAAGGATTTGGTACCATCAAATAAGTTCTATTATTGGAATGATCTTCCTCAAATTCATAATTTTGATTCGATCATTCATTTAGCAGGCAAAGCACATGACACCAAAAATACTTCATCTGAACAGGAATATTATGATATTAATGTTGGTTTAACTCAAAAAATTTTTCAGCATTTTTTAAAATCATCTGCCACCAAATTTATTTTCTTCAGCTCGGTAAAGGCAGTAGCAGATAATGTTATGGGTAAATTCCTTACCGAAGATGCACAGCCAAGCCCTCAAACACCTTATGGGAAATCAAAATATGAGGCTGAAAATTATATTCTTAATCAATTGGAGAAGTGGAAGCGGGCAGAAACAGTGGCTGGAAGAAACAATGACTGGAAGAAAGTTTATATTTTACGGCCTTGCATGATTCATGGTGCTGGCAATAAAGGTAATCTTAACCTGCTTTATAAACTTGCACAAAAAGGACTGCCATGGCCTTTAGGCGCTTTTGAAAACAACCGTTCATTCACTTCAATGCAAAACTTAATGTTTGTTATTCAGGAATTGATTGAAAAGGATATTGAACCAGGTATTTATCAAATAGCCGATGATGAACCCCTTTCGACTACTGAACTTATTCATTTAATGGCAAATTCATTGACTAAAAAAGCACGTATTTGGAATATTTCACCTAATATTATTAAATTAATAGCGAAAACAGGAGATAAACTTTGCCTGCCTCTGAATTCTGAAAGACTCAAAAAGCTTACAGAGTCTTATGTGGTCTCTAACCAAAAGCTTAAAAAGGCCTTAGGAATTGAAAAAATGCCAATTACCGCATCTGAAGGGATGAAAAAAACTTTTGCTTCCTTTTTATAGTTTCATTATAAAATTAAAAAACTATGCAGCTTCAATTTAGTTTAGATGCATTCATCAACCAAAAAGTCACTGGCCGTGATAAAAGTTTGCTGCATGCAGACTTTCAAAAATATAATGCTCAAATGAAAGAGCGCATCAACAATAAATCAGTATTGGTTATTGGTGGTGCCGGAACTATTGGGTCTTCTTATATTAAAGCCATTCTAAAATATAAAATCAAAAGTTTGGTTGTAGTTGATATCAACGAAAATGGTTTGACAGAATTGGTACGCGATTTAAGAAGTTCGACAGAATATCAGATTCCGGAAGATTTTATTACATACCCGGTAAATTTTGGAGATCGTGTTTTTGAAAAACTATTTCGAAAATTAGGGCCATTTGATATTGTTGCCAACTTTGCTGCTCACAAACATGTCCGTTCTGAGAAAGATATCTTCTCCATTGAAGCAATGATAGAAAACAATGTATTGCGTGCAAGGAAATTATTGGATTTATTAGTGGAATTTCCTCCTGAACATTTCTTCTGCGTTTCAACGGATAAAGCGGCTAACCCTGTTAATATTATGGGCGCCAGTAAAAAATTAATGGAGGAATTAATTATGTCTTATTCGTCCAAAATCCCAATTAAAACTGCACGTTTTGCTAATGTTGCATTTTCAAATGGCAGTCTGCCTTTAGGTTTTCTTGATCGGATCAATAAAAAACAGCCATGGTCTTGTCCGCTTGGCATCCGCAGGTTTTTCGTTTCGCCTCAGGAGTCAGGCGAGTTGTGTTTAATAGCCTGCATTATGGGTGAATCCGGAGATATATTCTTTCCGAAATTAGATGAAGAAAAAGACATGATCCTGTTTGATCAAATAGCATTGGAATTATTAAATAGTTTAGGCTTAAAACCTGATATTTGTAAAACAGAAGAAGAAGCCAAAAAGAAAGCAAGCTTGCTGAATAATGATTCAACAAACTATCCTATCTATTTTTTTGGCTCCAGCACTTCTGGAGAAAAATCTTTTGAGGAGTTTTTTACAGATGATGAGCAGTTGGATACAGAAAATTTTATTAATCTGGGCGTCATAAAAAATTCTAAAAAAAGAAATATTAAGGAAATTGATGAAATTTTTAACCGGTTAAATAAACTTTTTGAATCCGATGAATTCTCCAAGAGTAATCTCGTTGAAATCTTGAATGAATATCTGCCAAATTTCCATCATATCGAAAAAGGAAAAGGGCTTGATCAAAATATGTAATTATATTTTAGTTCAAAGTTTGAATGTTCAAAGTTTAAAAGTGTTAGTAATTCATAAATTCAAACTTTAAACTATTCACCTTTGCAACTATACAACTTGATAACTTGATAACT
>CAISYK010000807.1 GCA_903889605.1 uncultured Bacteroidota bacterium | reverse complement strand
TTATTTAATATTAAACAGGTCTGAAATTTCATTTTTACACATCTATTAATATTGGAAGTTATATGTAAAACTCAAATATTTTAATTGGTTTGGGGTACTTGAAAGAAAAAAAATTACATTTGTAAAGCTTGGCCGTAATCAAAATACTGCAGCACGCAGATGGTCTTTCTAAACAGTAAACATGTTCAATAAAAATTCACCTGTTTTTGCTGTTATAAAGCCAAATATGAAAATGAAAATTTAATTTAAAATTCTAAAAAATGAAATACAAACGCATCCTGCTAAAATTGAGTGGTGAATCATTGATGGGTAAAAAACAATTTGGGATTGATCACGAAAGATTAAGTGAATATGCTGAACAGATAAAAGAGATTTCTGAGATGGGAATTCAAGTTGCTGTAGTAATCGGAGGCGGAAACATTTTCAGAGGGATAGAAGCGGCTAAAGGAGGTATGGATCGTGTACAAGGAGATTATATGGGTATGCTTGCCACTGTTATTAATTCTATGGCGCTGCAGTCTGCATTAGAAGCTATAAATGTTGAAACACGGCTTCAGTCAGCTATAAAAATGGAACAGATCTGCGAACACTTTATCCGCCGGCGCGCAGTTCGTCATCTTGAAAAACACCGCGTTGTAATTTTTGGCGCCGGTACAGGCAATCCGTATTTTACAACTGATACAGCTGCAACATTGCGTGCCATTGAAATTGAAGCAAACGTAATTCTTAAAGGAACCCGTGTTGATGGTATTTATACCGCGGATCCAGAAAAAGATAAAACGGCCACAAAATATGATACCATAACTTTTAATGAAGTATATGCCAAAGGATTGGAAATTATGGATATGACGGCGTTTACACTATGTAATGAAAACAAACTGCCGATTATTATATTTGACATGAACAAACCTGGAAACCTAAAAAAAATTATTCAAGGCAGCCAAGTAGGTACTTTGGTAGAGTTTTAAAAAAAGCAATTTGATAATTCAATATTCATATCTAAATACAATAAAACGATGAACGAAGAAATTCAATTTATATTAGACGACACGAAAGATCAAATGGAAAAAGGCCTTCAACATTTAGAAGCAGAATTAGTAAAGGTTCGCGCAGGAAAGGCCAGCCCTACTATGCTTGAAGGTATAATGGTAGATTACTACGGTTCAAAAACCCCGCTGAATCAAATTGCAAATATCAATACTGCCGATGCTAGAACATTGATAATTCAGCCTTGGGAAAAATCAACTCTTACACCGATTGAAAAAGCAATAATGGCTGCTAATCTTGGTTTAAATCCTCAAAACGATGGAGTTATTATCCGCATTTTAGTTCCGGCATTAACTGAAGAGCGTAGAAAAGATTTAGTAAAAAAAGCAAAAGTAGAAGTAGAAAATGCAAAAGTGAGTATCCGCACAATCCGCAAAGAATCTAATGAAGAATTAAAAAAACTGCAGAAGAATGGAATACCTGAAGATGAAGTAAAAGAAGGTGAAGCAAAAGTCCAGTTATTGACAGATGCAAATGTTGTAAAATGTGATAAACACCTTGAAATAAAAGAAAAAGAAATTATGACTGTTTAATTTTTGAAATGAATAATAAAAAGTTCTGAGAAAATTATATATAACTTGGCATTACTTTTTAAAACTAAAACGCCTGAAATGTCTTTTCATTTCAGGCGTTTTAGTTAGCATTTAAAGAGATAGATTTATTTTACAACTTGAAATTTACCTCGGCTAATAGTTGATTTTTCTTCGTTAAGTACTCTATAAATATATGCTCCTGCGGCAAATGAAGTTGTAGGAACGTTTACTTTATTATCTGTCATTAAATATGAACCAATGAAACGGCCAGTAATGTCATTTATTTCGATAATTGAAGCATTAATTGAGCAAATAAAGTTGATATTGCTGCTTGCTGGATTAGGATAAATGGATACTTTATTTACTTCGTAATTAATATCATTAACAGAATTGGATCCTGTATTTCCAGTATAACCGCTAGGTCCAGAGTTTCCAGTATATCCGCTCGATCCTGTATTGCCAGTATAACCACTTGATCCCGTATTGCCTGTAAGGCCGGAAGAGCCTGTAAAACCGCTGATACCTGAAGATCCAGTAAAACCACTCATTCCAGTAAAACCACTCATTCCAGTAAAACCACTTAATCCTGTAAAACCACTTAATCCTGTAAATCCTGTGAAACCGGTAAATCCTGTGAAACCAGTAAATCCAGTAAATCCAGTAAAACCACTTGTCCCGCTAGAACCACTTATACCGCTGGAACCTGTTGAACCACTAGAACCACTAGAACCAGTAGAGCCTGTAAAGCCGGTGAAACCAGTAAATCCTGTAAACCCTGTAAATTGTGCATTGGCAGCCAAAATACCAATAAATAAAGAAGCGAAAAATAGTAATGATTTTCTCATGATTTAATATGTTTTTCAGTTATTATTAAACAAGATTGCTTATTACAAACTTGCAGTATATTTATTGTAAAGATAAAAAGTTTATTTTTATTTTAACAAATATTGAATAAAAATTTCAGTTTTTGATTTTCTAAATGCTTTTAGATCAGGTTTTTGTATTAATAAATAAGAAACTGTATTGATTGTTTTCATCAGTCATTCCAAGCTATTTAAATCAAATAAATTTTTCTTCTATCAATAATTATGGAGCTTCCTGTTTTTCAAATATTTACTGTCAATACAAAATAAAACGCCTTCAGCGATTTTCATTTTAATATGGTTTGTTTTAATATTCTGAAATAATATCTTATTTTATTATTTCAAATCTTCCTCTATTGATTACTTCTTTCTTTTGATTTTGTATACTATAAATAAAGATTCCAGGGGAAAACGTTTCGGTTTGAATATTTATTTTATTATTTGTCATTGAATAGGAATATATCAAACGTCCTGTAATATCAGATATTTCTATAAAAGAGGCATCACCTGAACACTTAAATGTAACATCATTATGGGCTGGATTAGGGTAGATTGAGACATTATTTACAGCACCATAAACATCATTTACACTGTTATAACCTGACCATACTAAATCATCAATATAAAAAGTGCTACCTATTTTAGCTCCGAAGTGAGAAAAAATACTTGATGAAATAAAAATCCGTTCTGAATCAGGCTGAACACCAATAAAAGCCGGATTATAATTCATTGATAAACTATTTAATGAATAGCTGCTTGTACTCGCACCTGTAGCATATTTCCCAGTTGCAATTGTATCACGGTGATTGTTATTCCATTTTGTCAGATAAACCAGAACAAAAGCCGAATCTCCAGCCATAGGAGTATATTTTGATTGAAATGACAATATTTCTGAGCGCCAGGAATAATTATAACCATATTTAATTCCAGGAGGCGAAATGTTTATCACTCCTACTACCAAAAGTCCTGCAGTATCCAAATTAGTTCCAACCACATAAGGATTTGGTATTGCTGCACCGATAACTTTAACTGTTGTTATTTTTGCACTTGCAGTTCCGGCAAAAGGCGAAACTGTTTCTTTATATACTGATTGTGCACATCCAAAAGAAACCAAGGCATTTAAACTTGCCCACCCTTGAGGATCCTGAACAGTACCAAAAGGAACATTATTCCATGTTTCGAAGCCAAAATCAGGTTGTGCCTGTGCTCCAATAACCAACCCAATATAGTACTAACCTTAATATTAACCCTAATAATATTCCAACAGTTGTATCAATACAAGGTCCTACTG
>CAISYK010000806.1 GCA_903889605.1 uncultured Bacteroidota bacterium | reverse complement strand
GTTTCGCTTATTGCAGCGAATCAGAAGTCTCTTTGGATTTTAGATCAAGGGAATAATGCAATTTTCCAAGTATCTGACGGAACAGGTAAAATACCACGTTTTATTGAAAAGAAAAACAGGGATTTTATGTCATTGGTTGGGATCTGCAGCTTTCATGATAATGAGATGCTTTTTACCGATTCATATTCAAATAAAATCTTTGTTATAAATTCAGAAAAGAAAGAATGCACAGTTTTAAATGATACACTAAGATTAAATAAACCAACTGGAATAGCATACTCACAAGCAACAAAGGAGATTTGGGTATTAGAAACAGGAGCTCACAGAGTAGTGATATTAAACGAAAAAGGAGAGATAATAAAAATAATAGGTTCAAGGGGTACTGAAAAGGGTGAATTTAATTTCCCTACGCATATTTGGATCGATAAAAAAGGGAATGCATATATTGTTGATGCAATGAATTTTAGAGTGCAGGTTTTTAATAAAGATCATGAGATTATTTCTGTTTTTGGCTCAAATGGAAATGCGACAGGCTACTTTTCCAGCCCAAAAGGAATTGCAACAGACTCGTACGGAAACATTTACGTTGCCGATGCTCTGTTTAATGTGGTTCAGATTTTTGACATAAATGGAAACTTTTTATACACATTCGGATCTCAAGGCCATGAAGATGGTGAATTTTGGATGCCTTTGGGTATATATATTGATGATATGGACAAAATTTACGTAGCTGACAGTTATAATTCAAGAATACAAGTTTTTCAACTTAATTACAGGAGGTAGAAAATGAAAACAATGAAAACAATGAAATCAATTATTTGTGCAGTAATTTTATTTGGGATGCCGGCGGTTGTGAGTTCACAATCAATTGTCGATACCAAACATAATTTGAGTGTAAGCGGTCCCGGAGCAGTTAAGGCTAGTACAGAACATGAAATTTGTTTATTTTGTCATACACCGCATAACTGCGTGCCTTCATCCCCGCTATGGAACAGAGCTAATTCTGGTGCGACTTATACCACTTACAGCAGCACAACTATGAATGCATCGCCAGGCCAGCCTACCGGTTCATCTATTATGTGCCTTTCCTGCCATGATGGAACAGTAGCTTTAGGACAGTTAAAAAGCATGGGTGCAACATTAATCACCTTTGCAAGTACTACTTTTATGCCGGCAGGAATCACAGGCAACCTGGGAACTGATCTAAGAAACGATCACCCTATTTCTTTTGTTTATGACAATGCTTTAGCAGCCTCAGATGGTGAATTAAAAGAGCCGGGAAGTATTCTAATTCCTTCTATAAAACTGGAAAACAACCAATTGCAATGCACATCTTGTCACGATGCTCATAACAGCGTTTATGGTGATTTCCTAGTTGCTTCTACTGAAAATTCTGCTTTGTGCGTTGCCTGCCATGACAAGCCAAGCTGGGCTTTAAGCATACACAATACATCTACAAAAGAATGGAACGGCACAGCTCCGGATCCATGGCCTACAACAGATTCAGTAACGATGAAAACAGTCGCGAAAAATGCTTGCGAAAATTGTCATAAGCCTCATAATTCCGCAACAGGTGCAAAACGGTTATTGAAATATGCCACAGAAGAAAATGTTTGCTTTGACTGCCATAATGGTAATGTCGCTGCAAAAAATATCCAGGCTGATTTTGGCAAAACCTATAGGCATGATGTTTTAGGAACTTCAGGTGTTCACGAGCCATACCCATATGAACTTGCAAAAACCCCTTTAGTACAACATGTTGAATGTGCTGATTGTCATAATTCACATGCAGTAAAAGCGCAGGTTACAGTTGCTCCCTTTGTAAAAGGGTCAAACAGGGGGGTTGTAGGAATAGATCAAAGTGATGCTGTTGTAAACCCTGCTGTATACGAGTATCAGATATGTTATAGATGCCATTCAAGCAGTGCAGTAACAGCATCTGCTTCTGTTAAACAAATAACCCAAAATAATGTTCGGTTAGAATTTGCCCCGACCAATCCTTCTTTTCACCCAGTAGTAGATGCCAGAAATAAAGGCGTTTTAGGATTGGATCCTGCATTTGTTCCTTCGTTATCATTGACAAGCAAGATTTTCTGCACAGATTGTCACGCCAGCAGCGGAGGAAACCTAGGAGCGCACGGATCTGATTATCCGCAAATTTTAAAATATAATTACAGCCGTACATCAGCCTACGACGGCACGCTGAATTCTTACCAACTTTGTTATCAGTGCCATCTAGAAGCTACTACTATTTCGTTCCACAATAAACTAGACGATTCAGGCACAAAGACTCATGGTACTGAAACATCATGCAATACATGCCATGATCCTCATGGTTCTCAGACCACAGGATCTTTAATTAATTTTACTTTGTCTATTGCAGGGACTCCTTTAGTTGAAGCAAACTCGCTTAGTAATGCTGTATGGTGGAATTCTACAGGTGCAGGAACCGGTACATGCAACCTTAAATGTCATAGTCATGACCATATTAATGCAACCTATTAGAAGGCTATAGAAAGCTTTAAAATATG
>CAISYK010000805.1 GCA_903889605.1 uncultured Bacteroidota bacterium | reverse complement strand
TCATGCATTTTTTTGTAAATTATGACAGCGGTCATATTGTTATGCTCTAATTTTTTTTCAAAACTTGTAGGATTTAAAAAAATAGCTATCTTCGCGAAAAATTTAATCACTAAAAAAACCCAAACTATGAGAAAAAAATTACAATTAGTCGCCGCATTAGGCCTTTTTGCTTTGTCAACAAATACCTTTGCGCAAGCTGGCAGGTATTTAACCGAAGTTTTCCCTTCTGTTACAGTAACATCAAATGTTAAATACGGTATTAATATTTCTGTTTTAACAGGTGCCCCTTTAGCAGACACTTTAAAAATGGACATTTACCAGCCAACCGGCGATGTATTAGCAGCAAGACCAATGGTTCTTGTTCTTCATACCGGAAGTTTTCTGCCGCGTATCTTGAACGGACAACCAACAGGTGATAAAAAAGACAGCGCTGTTGTGGAAATGTGCACAAGGTTTGCTAAAAGAGGTTATGTAGCCGTTGCTGCTAATTACCGTACAGGATGGAATGCTCTGTCTACTACTGAAATGGTTAGAACAAAGACTCTTTTACAAGCCGTTTACCGTACGATACAAGATGCAAAGAATTGCGTTCGTTATTTCAAAAATGATAAAGCTACCACTAATACTTATAAAATTGATACTACCAAGATTGCAGTAGGCGGATTCGGTTCCGGCGGATACATTGCTCTTGCTTATGCATCTTTAAACCAACCGAGTGAACTTTTATTAGCTAAATTTTTCGATACCGGAGCAAACGTGCCTTTCGTTGATCAAGCTATATATGGTAATTTTGATGGAACAAATACAACAGCTTTATGTACTGCCAATTATCCAACACATACTTCTACAGTAAATATGGCTTTTAACATTGGAGGAGCTGTTGGAGATTCTTCTTGGATACAAGCCGGAGAAGTTCCAATTGTTGCTTTCCATTGTACTAAAGACCCTTTCGCTCCATATAAAACGGGCCCTGTTGTGGTTCCAACTACAGGTGATTTCGTTGTTGAAGCAACCGGCAGTTATGACGTTGAAAGAATTGTTAACAAACCTTCAATTAACAATAATGCAATTTTCCACAACTCCGTATATACAGATGTTTATACAACCCACGCTAACACTTTAAATGACGGCTACGAAGGTTTGTATCCTTTTGTTACTCCAGTTCATGTTACTGGATCAACAATCACTTGCGGTACCGGGTCAACTTATCCTGCGCTGCCTCAAACTGAACAAGGCGCTCCTTGGGATTGGTGGAATGAAGCTACTTATGCTGCTACTGCTACTGCTTATGGTCAGAATGGTGCACTTTCTGCATGTAATGCTTTGACAGGCAATCCTGATATGTCAGCTTCAAAAGCAAGACTTTATATTGATACTATCCAGGGATTTTTAAATCCACGTATTGTATGTGCTTTAGGTTTGGCTGGTTGTGTGCCTAACGGCATAAATGAATATTCATCTGCATCTGACATTTCTATTTTCCCTAATCCTTCATCTACAGAAATTAATTTTGCTGTAAACGGTTCAAATACTATTAAAAGTGTTGAATTATATGATGTAACAGGTAGAATGGTTAAGCAAATTGTTGGATTAAATACTCAAAAATATACTATTCAGCGTGAAGGTCTTTCTACTGGATTATATATTTCTAAAATCCAATTAAACAAAGGATCTATTTCTAAAAAAATCATTTTAGAATAATAGATAGGTTTCTCAAAAAAAAGAGTCCCGTTCTTCTAATGAAGGACGGGACTCTTTTTTTTGAAATTTTGTATTACAATTCAACCTCTGCAAATTTGATTCCGAATGTTTCTAATTCAGCCAGTAAAGGTTCGTAAATTTCTTTTATCGTTGGTATTACAACACCGCGTGTATTTATCTTTCCCTGCAAAATTAACTTGGCAGTGATTGCTAATGGCAGCCCAACAGTTTTAGCCATTGCAGTATAAACCTGATCGTCACCTTTAACAACTAATGAAGATTTAATGGTCCTCCCCTTCATCTCAGAATTATTTTTGCTTGAATTCGGAGTAAAAAAATCAAATTTATGCTGCATCACAATCATGTCTTTATCGAGTTCTTTCAATTCCCATTTTTCTTCTAATAAATCCTGAAGTATTTGCGCAGGACTTGCATTTTTTAATTTTATTTTTCTGTCCTCAAATATTCCAAGCCATTCTATTTTGCTCAATATATCAGTATCCATTTCAGGCCCCATAAATGCAGTTAATTTTTCTTTCACAGACTGCTTACCGGCCGGCAAATATGCTTCAATAAGCTGCCGGTATGTTAATTTATCTGATGCTTCAATTTTGTATGTATCATCTGTCAATCCCAATTTCACAAAAACATTCCAAGCTTTACAATATCCAGGCATACGTAATGTTCCGCGCAGCATTGTAGGAATATCAGCGATGTTATAGAATTTACGGTATGATAATGAATCGCGGTTTGCGTAGGCATCAAAAGAGCCATATCCATCTACTTCAATAGTATTTATTTGTGTAAACAAACGGTTATAGGGAATATATTTATAATCTCCATTTTCAATATATTGAGCCGTACCTTGTCCTGCCAATATAACATTACGGGGATTCCATGAGAATTTATACCCCCATGGATTATCATTATTTTCGGGAGCAACCAGGCCTCCGCAATACGATTTAAATGAAGTTAATTCACCGCCCAAAGCATGAATATGATCAATAATTTTCATAGCTGAAGCGTGATCAATACCAGGATCTAAGCCTATTTCATTCATTAAAATTACCCCAGCAGATTTAGCTTCTTCATCAAGTTCAGCCATTTCTTTTGAAACGTAAGATGCCGTTGCTAAATGTTTTTTGAAACGAACACAATCCTTTGCCACGCTTAAATGCATTGATGCAGGAAGCATAGAAACCACAATATCAGCATGTTTTATCTCTTCTTCACGCTGCTGATCGTTTGTAATATCCAAAACAATAGAGCGCGCATTTGGATGACCTGCAGTTTTTTGTTTAACCAAATCAATGGAAACATCACCTACAGTTACTTTCCAGTTTTCATTAACTGAATTATCTAAAAGATATTTGATAAGTGATGATGCTGAGCGCCCTGCTCCTATTACTAAAATATTTTTCATGCTTTTTTTGTTTACTGATAATGAATCATTACGAATTTACGAAATTGAACGAAAAAAACTGCCTGATTGCCGATTGCTTTATACAGTTTTCATATTTACATCTCAAATAATATGGACAAAACTGAGCAAAATATATGCAAACACAAATAAGTAGCATATACCGGATAACATAATTAATTCAGTAATTTTACCCGCCGTTCGCAATGCATTTTTTGTATCTGCAGTAATGATTTTATAAATTAAATACACCAAAGGAATTTCCAAACAGAATATGAAATAATAAAATGTTAACATATCGTGTTTTTGAACTTGAAGCACCTGGTAATATGACAAAAAAGATATAACAGCAAAAACAATAACTACCGCAATAAATTTGCTGGATTTTTTTCCAATTACTATAGGCATTGTGTTGTAACCATATTCTTTATCGCCTTCAAACGCTTCCATATCCTTAATTATTTCGCGGAGCAGAGTAATTAAAAATGTAAAAAATGAAATGCCGAAAGCATATATCCAAATTCCTTCAAAACTCAATGTTTCGTCCAAAGGGAAATATGCTCTGTAACAAAGCAGCAATTCATAAACAACCACAACAAATGGAACCAAGGAAGTAAATAAAGCAATAATAATGTTCCCTACTAAAAATTGTTTCTTAAATGCTGTAGAGTAGAACCAAAGACCGGTTGCGCAGATAAAATGAATAAATGCAAGTTTGGATACGCCAACAGAATATGAAACATAAAAAGCAATAAGAATGCCCAAAACATTAATTACATGGTGTGCCCCCATTGCCACACGCCTTTTTACACCGTTGTCGATAAGTAAACGTTCAGGTTTATTAACTTTATCGGTGCGGACATCAAAATAATCATTTATAATATAACCGGCAGCAGCAATAAGTACAGTAGAAAGTACTAATAAAAAAAACTTGATTTCACTTAACTGCAGAGTATAATAACTGCTTTGTGTTTTTAATATAGGAAATATCAGGCACCATCGAACCATATATTGCGTAAATGCAATAATCAAAAGGTTTTTTATCCGGATCAATTTTAAAAATGCTGTCATAAGCGTCTAAAACCTCACTCTTAATGAGAAGAGTCTGTTGTCAATTTAATCAATTATCATTTTTTTAATTCCGCCCATCTCTTTAGGAAATGTTATTAAAAGGAGCGGCTTATCTTACCACATGCCCTGCACCCGCATCACCTGCTCTATAACATCTCGTACGCAGCCTTTCCCACCATTTTTATCTGATACATAAATGGAAATATCCTTTATCTCCTGCACAGAATCACTGGGACAAGTCGGCACTCCAATCAGCTTCATCACTTCATAATCAGGTATATCATCACCCATATATAGTATTTCATCAGGATTGATATCATATGTCATAATAAATTCTTTATATGTTTCAATTTTATCATCCGAGCCCAAATACACATCATAAATACCTAATCCATGAAGACGCTTAAGCACACCTTCGGATTTTCGGCCCGAAATAACGGCAACCTTATACCCTTTTTTTACTGCCAGCTGCATTGCATAGCCGTCCTTAATATTCATAGTGCGCAGCTGTTCGCCGTCCGGCATAAGTATTAAAGAGCCATCCGTGAGAACGCCGTCAACATCAAATATAAAAGTTTTAACACGTGTTAGTTTTGTTTTGAAATTTTCCATTGCTGCGAATTTACTATTTTTTCTCTTTAATGAAATCACAAATACTTTTACTCATAAGTTTATAGAGCTGCTGATAATCCTTATTATCTGAAAGCATCTTTAAATGGTTATTCATTGTTTTTTTATCATTGCGTGCAGCAGGCCCGGTTTGCATTTCACCAGGAGGATTGTTTTTTATTTTCTTAGCCGTTTCTTCAATCAAAGGTTTTAAAATATCAAATGATAAATCCGCAGAAGCTAAAATATCCAAGGCAATCGAATATAAATGATTACTGAAATTACAAGCAAACACTGCTGAAAGATGAATAGTTTTCCTCTGCTCTGAATTTATTTTTTGCACATTATTGCTGATACTTTCAGCAATCAATTGAAGTGTTTTTAATACTGAAGCATTGCTTGCTTCAATACAAATAGGAATAGTTTTAAAATCAATTTTATTATTTTTTGAAAATGTCTGCAAAGGATAAAAAACACCGTAATTTTTAGATGAAGGGTTTAAAATATTCATTTCTACACTGCCTGAAGTATGTACAACTATTTTATCCTTTAATCTTAATTGCTGAACGACTTCAGTCACTGCATCATCGTTTACAGCAATAATATAGAGATCAGAATCGTTGACAATTTCCAATGGATTATTGGTAAAGCTGCAATTAAGAGATTTTGCCAACCTGCCTGCTGAAGATGTATGTTTGCTGTAAATCTGAACAATATTATGTTTTGATTGTTTTAATGCCGAACTCAGCTGTGACGCCACATTTCCAGCACCAATAATAACTATTTTATATTTGATTATTTTCATTAATACTTAAAAACAATAATTGTTTACAAAAAAGAAAAATACATCTGCAATTTACTAATCTGTTAATTTGAATAAATTCTGATTCTTACCAAAATAGACATACAAACAAGATATTTAATTTATTTCAAATATTTCACATTTATCCGGGATAGTAATTGTGCCGAAACCTTCAGCAATTAACTTTTCACGGTAACGCTTCTGCACTTCATATTCACCATGAACTAAAAAAACATGTTTGACTTTTGTTTTATCCTGACAGCCAAGATATTTTATCATTTCATTATAGTCGCCGTGAGCGCTGTATGAATCCAAAATTATTACATTGGCTTTCACTTCGTGTTCATCACCGAATATTTTTATTCTTTTATTACCAGATCTTAGCTGTCCTGCCAGCGAGCGAGGCTCAGCATACCCTACAATTAAAATTGTATTATCCGGATTGGAAACATTATTTGCAATATGATGTTTTATTCGGCCCG
>CAISYK010000804.1 GCA_903889605.1 uncultured Bacteroidota bacterium | reverse complement strand
GGCTTTACTTTCATATTAAGATATGGATTGTAAGGCCCCCTGCTTTTACAGGAATCCATAATGCTTAATGTAAAAACAAAAGCAAAAATAATAACTAATATTTTAAAAAATGAGGGCATAAAAACAAAGATATATACTACATTCAATAAGCTTCATTTTGTTTCACAAATTTGTTAACCCATTTTTCAACAAATATACTTCGAGTTTCGTGAAGAGCTTTGTGAAAATAAAAAAAAAGAAATCAAATATTTCAATTTATTATTATTTATTATCCCATCAGGTTTTCAATGAAAAACTTGTTCAATAACTCCAAAAATAGAGTATATGAAAATGTATTTATATTCATTAAAAACTCCTGTGAAATCCGAAGTACAAAATCCCCCCCCTTTTGCTTTAGCATTAAATTATGTTTGCTGACACTATTTGTTTACGGACTTTTCAAAGCTTTCTGTTTTTTTGCTCATTACTGCATTTTAACAATATTTATCAAGTGAAAACATGGTAATCATAAATAGTTTCCTTAGTTTTGATATAAATTATAAAATTTAAATAATGTCACTTAGTTTCCGAGTATTTTTTATTGGTTTGTTCCTTCTTCTTATTGATTGGTATTTTTATCAAGCCGTTGTTACCGTTTTAAAAGACACTTCCGCTTTTAGAAGAATGATTGCTGCCAATATTTATTGGGGCTTTACAATTTTCACTTTTTTACTTTTTCTTACTCCTTCTGTTATTTCTTTGACTCTCTGGCCAAAATACCTTCGTGTATATTTATTTGCAATAGTATTGGTAGTATTGTTTTCTAAAATTATAGGTTCATTGTTTATTGCAACGGATGATGTCATTCGTTTATTTCGTTGGATAGGAAGTTACTTTACACTAAAAACAGAAATTATAAAGGAAAACCCGCATAATATTTCACGTTTGAAATTTTTAAGCCAGATTGCATTGGGAATTACAGCCATCCCTCTTGCAGCATTTATTTATGGTATGGTTAAAGGCGCTTTTGATTATAAGATACATACAAGCAAAATTATCTTGCCAAACCTACCTTCTGCCTTCAATGGGTTCAAAATAATTCAACTTTCAGATATTCATTTAGGAAGTTACGTTTCCACAGACCATTTAGAAGAAGCAGTCAAAATTATTCAAAAGGAGAAGCCGGATATTATTTTTTTTACAGGGGATTTGGTAAACGACCGCGCATCGGAAGCTGAATTATTTATGGAAGTGCTGGGAAAATTAAAAGCTCCGCATGGCGTATACAGTACTTTAGGCAACCATGATTATGGTGAATATGTTAAATGGGACAGCAAAGAAGCTCAGGCTCAAAATTTAATTGACATGAAAAATGTGCATAATAAATTGGGCTGGAAATTACTTATGAATGAACATATTTCAGTAAATAAAGACGATTCTGAAATTGCGGTTATCGGCGTTGAAAACTGGGGCGGAAGTTTTCATTTTCCAAAATACGGTGATTTGAAAAAGGCTCATTCAGGAACTGAAAAATATCCTGTTAAACTATTGCTAACACATGACCCTTCGCACTGGGATAAACAAGTAATAGCTGACTATAAAGATATTGATGTCACTTTCAGCGGCCATACTCATGGCGGACAATTTGGGATTGAAATCCCACGCTTTAGATGGAGTATTTCCCAATACGCGTATAAACAATGGGCAGGCTTGTATAATGAGAAAAATCAATATTTATATGTCAACCGCGGGTTGGGATTTTTGGGTTACCCCGGCAGAGTTGGAATTTCGCCTGAGATTACGATTGTAAAGTTATTTAATGCTTAACCCAGCCCCTGCCCTGCCTGCATTGTATAAATAAACAAACCGGCAGTTTATAAAAACCGGCAGTTGTGAAAGTAAATTCATCCTCTTTTGATGAGATTTGGCATTGCTGCATAATAACTATTTTTTTCTTATGGCTGAAGCACTAAAAGAAATGTTCAATAAAAAATTCTATGAGCATCTTTCGCTGGAATTTAAAAAGGCCGATAAAAACTTTAACCAGAATAAATTTGTATCAGATGTTCTAAAAAACATTGACCAGCTTTCGCTGAATCAGCGTATGCGCAATACTTCTATAGTATTAAAAAAATATTTACCATCTGATTACAAAGATTCACTTGAACTATTATTTAAAATAATTCCAAATTTAGAAAGGAATTACACTTCACTTTTATTTCCCGATTTTGTTGGTTTATACGGCCATGATGATTTTGATTTATCAATGGAAGCGTTAAAATATTTCACACCATTTGGTTCATCAGAATTTGCTGTACGTGAATTTTTAAAACGTGATTTCAATAAAACTATTAAGGTGATGAACGAATGGGCTGACGATAAAAATTATCATGTCAGGCGTTTGGCTTCTGAGGGCAGCAGACCGCGTTTACCATGGTCGTTCAAGCTTAATGAAGTAATAAATAATCCAGCCGCTACTCAAACTATTCTGGAAAAATTAAAAACTGATAATGAACTTTATGTAAGAAAATCGGCAGCAAATCATTTAAATGATATTTCAAAAGATAATACTGAGTGGATGCTTAACTTTTTAAACGGCTGGGATAAAACTAATGTAAACACTTTATGGATAATAAAACATGCCAGCCGGACTTTAATAAAAAAAGGGAATCCGCAATCACTAATTCTCTTTGATTTCGAAAAAAATGTAAAAGTAAAGGTGACTGGTTTTAAATTAAATAAATCAAAATTAAAACTTGGAGAAACCTTAGAGTTTGAGTTTGATATTATTTCCGAAAAATCTAAAACACAAAAATTAGTAATTGATTTTGCAATCCATTATTTCAAAAAATCCGGCGGATTATCCCCTAAAGTCTTTAAATTAAAAGAGATTGTTTTGAATGCAAAACAAACAGCACATATTTCTAAAAGACACCGTTTTCAGGACTTTACAACCCGTAAACATTATTCCGGAACACATATTATTGAAATTTTGATTAACGGAAATTCAATTTATTCAGAGCAATTTGAATTAATTGTATAGTCTTTTTTTTGTAAAAAGTCATCTGACTAAAATAAACAATCCCACTCAATCAAAGTGCATCAAAACATCAGACAGAACTTGTCGAAGCCTTTTTAACTGAAGAAATTATTCACACTAAGTAAATGATATTTATGCACTAACGGTAAAACTTTTTTTAATAAAATATTACCGTTAATAGTATTCTCCTATTTTTGCTGCTTCAAATAAAAAAAAGTGAAATCAAAATCATTTCAGATCCTGCAGTACATTATTTTACTTTCCATTGGTTTAGGACTGTCTTGGATGTTTTTTAAGAATTTAAATATTAATGACCTCAAAGCTGTTGCAGTCACTGGCAATTATTTCTGGGCCTATTTGGTAATGATTGTATCATTACTGGTTTATATTTTCAGAGTGCTGCGGTGGCAGATGCTGATAAAATCAATAGGATATGAAACCGGATTCTTTTATACGTTTGCTGCTTTATCCTTAGGCTATTTTGTAAATTTTGCCTTACCCAGATTTGGCGAAATTACTCGTTGTTTATCAGTAAAAAAAAGATACCAGATTCCATTTATGCAGTTACTGGGTACTGTAATTATTGAGCGTGTAATTGATATTGTTTCATTAATAATTATATTGCTGCTTACGCTGATTTTGCAGTTTAATCAGATAAGTGACTTTTTTCGGGAAAATGTTTTTCAGCCTTTATATAATGGCATTATTGCCAAAATCATGGCTGGCGACCGCATGATTATACTCTTTGTTATAGCTGCCCTACTGATTTTTTCTATTATATTTTTCTATTTCCGTAAAACCATCCGCGCAAAATCTCCGCATATTATTTTACAATTTATTCAAGGCTTAAAAGAAGGGCTGGCAAGCATTTCAAAACTAAAACAAAAAAGACTTTTTTTTCTGTATACAATTCTAATTTGGACTTGCTATTATCTAATGACATATTTCTGGATTTTTGTTTTCAAAGAAACATCCATTTTAACATTGGGGGCATGTCTTGCAATTTTGTGTATTGGTACAATAGGGAGATCTGTTCCGATACAAGGCGGCGGAATGGGAGCTTACCATTTTTTAGTTGGGCAAGTGATCCTTATTTATGGAGTTTCAGGAATAGTTGGTAAAACATTGGCAGCACTCATTCATGCAGGACAAACATTTTTCACATTCGCAATTGGGCTGGTCGGTTTGATCATTTTCTTCATCGGATATTGGAAAAAGAAGGAATAGAAAAAATATTCTACAGAAATCAAGGGTAATTATGGGAGGTGTTTTATATATTATTTTTTTTAAAATCTATTAATGACATCCATTATTTATAATTCGACACAGAGCATTATCTCATAAATTTTAAATTTACGGCATATAAAAGAATAAAACTTGTCGTAAGAAATATGCCGGGCCAGCTTATTGCCATTCCAAACATTAACATTGGAGCCATCAATAATCCCAAATTTGATAAGGCATAAAAATGAAAACCGATTTTTTTTAGTTTCCACATTAAAACCGCACCAGTTAATGAACCCAATGCTAATATGAATGTAACCAAATAAAAACCCCAGCCTGCCTTCAGTATTATTATTGCTTCATTCATTGCGGTTTCGTCATAATTAGGTGTGCTTTTCAATAATTCTATCATTACATCTGAAAATATCGGAGTAACAAGTGCCGAGATACTTCCCATCCCAGCAGAAATAAAACTTAATATACATAATACAGATAATGAAACCGGCCTTTTGGGAGCTTCATTTCCATTTGCTAATTCTTCTATCTGCATTATTATTTGTTTTTATTTCTTGATAAAACTGGAGGAACTATCACAGCATTTATCCATTAATTATTTTACTAAAGCGGGTACTTTTAGGAACTTGTGAAATATAATGTCTTTAAAGTACGAGCCTTTTATAGAGACAAAGTCAATTTTTAATCATTACAACAAAGCAGCAATTGTCAAAATTTTATATTTCCCCATTTCTTAAAATTATTTTTTTGATTTTCGTCAGCAGTCAAAAGCTTATTTATACCAGCAGTTTTGTAAAAACAGTTAGGCTGAGGAATTATTTCTACCAGTTTAATTATTCCATTACTTGCAATAGTTAATGATGATGGTTTATTACCAAAGTATTTACACCACTCGGGGAAGCTGGTGCCTGAACCATCAGGCTTTATTTGTATACTGTTAATTGCGATTACATCATCATTAATTGCAAGTCCTGCAATATCAGCAGCTGAATTTGGATAAACTGATGTTATTTTACAAACCCCGTTTACTTCCGATGCTTTAATTCCCATGCTGTGCTCATGAAACTTAGCAGACGGCAGCAGAATTAATTCGCATCCAATGTATGCCATAGCTTCATGCAGTATAGGTTCGTAATCCGATGCACTATTAATGTAATTATTATAAATTAAATCGAAGGAAGCATTTGCAAAATGTTCCACTATCCCTTTATAATCAATATCAGAATACCCTTTATTTTTCAAAGCAAATTCATTAAACAAATAGCGCATTACATCATCTAATGAATGCTTGCCGTCAGAATTTTTCCGGATAAACATATCAGTAACAAATGCCAATAAACAGCCTTCATCATAAATAGATGTTTTACGGTTTGGGACTCCGGGGGTATAACCATCAAGCCATGTATCAAATGAGGCATCGGCAACAGAAAGATTATATCTTCCAAAATTATCAATATGTTTCTGCAGGCGTTCTGCAAAGGTCTGAAAATACTGCTGTTCATCTAATACACCAGAACGGAACAAAAGATAATCGCCGTAATAAGAAGTCACTCCTTCAGCTATATAACCTAGTTTAGAATAATTTTCTTTACTGTAATCGTAAGGCTGCAATTCAACGGGACGAATAGATTTAATATTCCATGCGTGAAATAATTCATGTGAACTTACCCCTAATAAATCTTCATACAAATCGCCTTTCATTAAATTATAACCGGGACCAAGTGCAATAACAGTAGAAGCTGTATGCTCTACACCATGATAAATTTTGTGAGGAAGTATCTGAAATAAAAAATGATAAACTTTACCAGGAAAATCATTCATAATAAGCAGCTGCTCATGTATAAATTTCATAAAATCACTTGTAAGCTTTGTCCAGTTTGGACAGCATTCCCCTTGAAACCAAATATTAAATTCAACCCCAAAGCAAACGAATTTACAATGCTGCAGCGAATTACTTGCGATGAAAGGGGAATCAGCAAGTTCATGAAAGTTTTTAAATACAAAACTATTCTCTCCAAGCCTGTTATCACCGCTTTCAAATGGGATAATAAAATCCGGAAAAGAAGACTGTGAATGTCCGCATGCAATTTTATAATCAAGGGGCAATTGCAGAATCATTTCGCATGGTTCATCAATTCTTTCAGGGATATAAACACAGCAATTCACAGGATTCATATATAATTGCGTGCTGTCCAAAAAAGTTGATCCTGCGTTTAATTCAGAGGCATAATAATTATATTTTATATGAACAGAGGAAACGCCTTTGGTCTGGATGTTCCAGCAGTCTTTAGAAATTTTTCCAAATTTCAGCGCCTTCCCTTTTTCATCAAACGCTGCCCATTTTTGAATATTTTTTGCAAAGTTTCCAAGCTCGTAACGGCCAGGTCTCCATGATGGCAGCTGAATCAGCAATTCATCATGCTTTATTTTATCAGCAATAAATTCAATATCAATATAATGATTGTGAGGTTTGGAATAGGAAATAATGTATTTCATAATTTACGAGTGTCAGATTTGTGCGAATTTACGAATTCATTATGAAAGAAAATGCAGCAATTCCAAATTGAAGGATATAATATATTGGGATTCAAAAAAAACAATTTCCAGGTTCAGTAATATTTGAAATAATTATTTCTATATGACCTTCTATTACACCCTCGAATCACCTTTAATCGGCAGTCTTGCCATTTTAGTAACCTCTAAGCTTGGGAATCCGAATTCCTCAACCACTTTACCCAGGATTAAGTAAACTCCAGTACCTGTAAAAGGATATTGTTTTAAACACGGCGGAAAATGTGTTGTATCAAAGAACTTACCTTCTGCATCTAAAAAAGTTCCAAAAGCCATCATATCACCGCGCTTTGTTCTTACAGGCTTAATTGTCACGAAACTGCCTGCCATACGTACAGTTTTGCCGACACTTTTCATTAGATCTTTTACCATACATTCGCCTCTGAAATTAGTTTTAAGCAAATCAAAATAACTCATTGTTACGGGAAAACCCAAAAGCTCAATTTCATCGTAGGCATCTTCAATTTGATTATGTTCAAGTACCGGAAGCTCAAATTTGTTTTTAGCTATTTCAAATAATTCGACTTCATTTGAAATTATTTCATTCTTATTTATAAGCATGTGTGCCTCCCATAATAATTGCCGTTTGTTTCTGCCCGTAAATCTAAAAGCGTCAATACGAATTAAAATAATAAGCTGCTCAATTCCAATATGAATTCGTTTAGTAAAATCCTCCAACGAACTATAATCACCATTCTTTTTACATTCTGTTTCGATCTGCTGAGCAATAGTGCTTTCCAAACTTTTAAGATGAATGAATCCTAAATATATTTCAACTCCGTAAATGGCTGTTGTATAATTACTTTTGTTTACACATGGCAGATTAATGGCCGCTCCCGCGATTTTAGCTTCATTCACATATACACGGGTATTGTAAAACCCTCCGAAGTTATTGATCACAGCAACCATAAACTCAAGCGGATAATGAGATTTTAAGTATAAACTTTGATAGCTTTCAACTGCATAACTGGCGGAATGAGCCTTGCTGAAGCTGTATCCGGCAAAGGATTCTATCTGCCGCCAAACTTCTTTTGATATTGCTTCGGGATAATTCTGCGCTTTACAATGGCTGAAAAATTTATCTTCAATTTCCAACAAATGTTTTTTGTTTCTGGATTTACCGCTCATCATTCTTCTCAGCACATCTGCGTCAGCTAGGTCGAGACCGCCGAAGTGGTGTCCAACCTTTAAAACATCTTCCTGGTAAACCATAACGCCGTATGTTTCTTTTAACTGCTCCTTCAAAACAGGATGCATATACTCAAAACCATTGGGATTATGAAAACGTTCTATATAAGCTTTCATCATTCCGCTGCTGGCAACGCCTGGACGAATTATTGAACTTGCGGCAACCAATGTTAAGTAATTATCGCAGTGGAGTTTTTTCAAAAGGCCGCGCATAGCAGGGCTTTCAATGTAAAAACATCCAATGGTATCACCTGATTTTAATTGCTTCGATGTTTGTTTGTCTTTTTTGAATGTGTCTATATCATGTACATCAACTTTTATTTTTCTATTTTGGTAAATAATTTCGGCAGCTTCTTTTATGTGCCCTATCCCACGCTGACTTAAAATATCAAACTTCTCAAAGCCTATCTCTTCGGCCAAATACATATCAAATTGAACAGTAGGCAATCCTTTTGGCGGCAAATCCAGCGCGGTATAGTTAGTAATTGGCTCTTCTGAAATCAATACACCGCATGAATGTATTGTACGCATGTTTGGGTAGTCTTCTATTTCACCGTAATATTCTAAAATGGTTTTGCAAATTTCATTATTGTTTAACGGAGAGTTGGGTTGCTTGATAAGCCGGTCTATTTCCTCTTTTGGCAAACCATAAATTTTTCCAAGTTCACGAATAATTGAACGATCTTTAAAAGTGGACATAGCACCCAATAAAGCGGTGTGTTTATGTCCATAGCGTTTGAAAATATAGTCCAATACATCATCACGATCTTTCCATGAAAAGTCAATATCAAAATCGGGCGGAGATTTTCGTTTTGGATTTAAAAAACGTTCAAAATATAAATCCAATTCTATTGGACAAACATCTGTTATTCTAAGACAATAGGCGACAACACTATTTGCGCCGCTTCCACGCCCCACGTGATAATACCCCCTCGACATCGAATAACGGATAATATCCCATGTAATTAAAAAGTAGGCAGAAAAACCAAGCTCATCAATAATTGCTAATTCCTTTTCAACACGTTGTTTTGCAGTTTTATTGGTAATGCCGTATCGGTATTTAAGTCCGTCAAAAGCAAGTTTGTGAAGTAAAAGCTTATCATCGAAAGACGAAATAGTAAATGTTTTTTTGTTTTTTATTTCTTTAAAATCAAAACTAAATGAGCAATTATCAATAATGTAATTAGTGTTTTTAATTAATTGCGGATGCTGCGAATATAATCCTAGTAATTGTTTTTCATGAATAAAATATTCGTCACTTCCAGCTGTTTGATGAGGCTGCAGCTGCGATAACAAAATATTATGATCAACGGCACGCAATTTTTTATGTACATCAAAACCTTTTTCATTATTGTAAGTAATTGAATGCAGGATTACATATTTATTTTTTTGTATCTCTGAATCAAATAAAATTTTATTGATTTGATTTGGCCTTATTCCAATAAATTCATTTGCATTTAACTGTCCGGCATTTGTATTGCCAAACGGATATATCACAAAGCAATTGCTGAAATCCCAGCGCGTAGGAATAAGTTTATTATTTAAATTACAATCAGTAATCAAATCGTTCATTTCCTTCAGCCCCTTATTATTTTGAGCTAAAGCAATAAATTGAATTTCATCTCCATTTCGGAATTCCATTCCTACTATAGGTTTTATTCCATTTTCACTGCAAGCTTTTACAAATTCAAATATACCCGAGGAGTTGTTTATATCAGTCACTGCGGCGGAATCATAGCCATTTTCTTTTGTTTGCTGAATAACTTCTTCAACAGACAATGTTCCGTATCTTAAACTGTAATATGTATGCGTATTCAACAACATTATTGAAATTATCTAAAGTAAAAATACTGAAATTATTAAAGAGCTTTCCTATTTTGTCAAACAATAAAACCACCTAAAATATTATTTTCATAATCCCCTTTTTGACAATTATCAAATGGATTCCCGCAAAAAGACAAGACTTTTGAATCAAAAAAAATAAACATGAAAAGGATAATAAACGAACAGGAAAAAGTAAATGTAATTTTGTTTTTAGTATTTATTGGATGTATCGGCATCACACTTTTAAAGCCAATAGCACAAAACCCAAGTTACCATATATTTGCCGACAGCAGAGAATTTGTTTCTGTCCCAAATTTCTGGAATGTTATTTCGAATGTTCCTTTTTTATTGATAGGGATATTTGGTATGTATTATGTTTTATATAAAACAAAATTGATCCTTCAATCTCTTCAGCTGAATTATTTCATATTTTTCACAGGTATATTTCTGACAGGTCTTGGGTCGGGTTACTATCATCTGAATCCAAATAATTATACTTTAGTGTGGGACCGGCTGCCAATGACAATTTCATTTATGTCATTTTTTTCTATTATTATCAGCGAGTTCATAAGCATGAGGAATGCACGATTAATATTATTTGCCCTTTTGTTTTTAGGAATCACTTCTGTAATTTATTGGAATATAAGCGAGTCTCATGGATGCGGGGATTTGCGGTTATATATAGCGGTTCAATTTTTACCGATAATACTTATTCCTATCATTTTGTTATTATTTAAACCTGTTGGGTATAATGCTTCATATCTATGGTTGGTACTGTTGATGTATGTTTTAGCAAAAACTAATGAGACTTTTGACCAACAAATATTTCATGCACTAAAATTCATCAGCGGCCATTCACTAAAACATATTTTTGCAGCTTCAGCACCATTGATATTTCTATTCGGTATCAGACAACTAAAAATGAAGACTGCAGGCTCAAAAATACAAAATAAAAAAACCGGATAAAACATGACTCGCTTTACCCGGCTTTATTAAACAATACAAATCAATTTAATATATGTTTTCACTCTTTTCTGTCTTTTTATCCGGTAGTCCAACATCCGACTGGCTGTCACGAATATTCTTCTGCACGGCTATTGCTCCAAATAAAGCAAGAACAAACGACATACCGTAAAACCCTCTTTCACTGAGTAATAATGGAGCATTCCACAACCCAATAATCAACAGTAAAATAGCAAGCAATGTCGAGAACCAGCTTATACCATAGTAAATAGCTGTAACAGGAATTCCTTCCAACTGGTCCCTCACCGCTTTTTGTAATGACACCGCTGAAAACAGGCCATACATCAATACAGTAAAATAATATCCCTTTTCATTTGACTGCATTTCGGCATTCCACAATCCAATATTGAAAGAGACTGCACCTGTAAATAATGCTACCCATGAGGCGGCAATAAAAGCATTTGATGGTTTTTTCATAATTTAGTTTTTAGATTACGGTACAAAACTATAAAGCATGTGCTGCAAAATATTTGACAATTATCAAAAAATGAATTGGGAAGAAAAATTCCAATTTGTTAAGTATGGGCAAAACAAAATTATAATATCCTAAAGATTCGCAGAAAAAAATTCAGCGAAAACATTTGAATGAAAAAACAATATATGCACTCTTTGCTTTTCATTCGTAATACTGCATTATGGATTGCAGCTAAAATCCTTTTCTTTTTT
>CAISYK010000803.1 GCA_903889605.1 uncultured Bacteroidota bacterium | reverse complement strand
GATTTGGCCGATGAAATTCCAACTGATTTACGGTCGGCTTTGGTTTCAGTTAGTATTCCATTTCGAATAATGTATAATGGATTATGAGCACCTGCATATTCAAGCTCATAATTTTGAAAGTTGATCTTACAGATTGAAATATCCATTCCGTCTTTTACAGCATCTAACCCCTGAGTTTGTCGTAATGATTCTATAACCATGCGGCTTAATTCATTTAATATAACCGCAGGTTCATAAATGTGATGTTCGTTTATTATCTGTTCTAGTAAGTTATACCCCATCATACTCATCAATGCTCCAGGAACACCATGACCGGTGCAGTCAACAGCAGCCAATAGGATATTATGTTTATCTATAGAATGTATCCAGTAAAAATCACCGCTGACAATATTTTTTGGTTTAAAAAATATAAAAGATTCTGGAAGTATCGAATTAATTATTTCCTTTGATGGAAGAATTGCCTGCTGGATACGTTGGGCATAATTAATGCTGTCCGTGATATTTTGATTCTTTTGCTTGATTTCATCATCAGCCTGTTTCCGTAAAGTAACATCCATATCTATAACAACTAATTTTTTGATGCAGCCGCGTTCATCCAAAATTGGTGTGAGGGTGCTTTGCATCCAGCGCTGTCTTCCATCTTTAGTGATATTCAATGCTTGGTATGCGGAAGGTTTTTTATTTTCTATACTTTGATGTATCAGAGATTTTATTTCCGGACTGGAACTTATTTCTTCTAAGGTACTGCCCTTTTGTTTTAAATCTTCCAATGTATAACCTAATAGACGTGTTAGACCTGCATTGCACCATTCTATTTCGCCTCTTGGTCCGCAAATTAAAACTCCATTATCAGTTTCGCTGGCAACAATAGAAAGCTTTTCTAATTCTATGTTCAGCCGTTTCTTTTGTCTGAAGCTCCTATAAATGAGCATTGCAAAAACGATTACTAAAAAGGAAAATCCAGAAATCGAAAACAAAATTATTTCCTGCCTTCTTTTCTCCTCGGCAGCTAGTCTTTCCTGCGTTTCCTTGTCTTTGTTTAATAATTGTATTGCTTTGTCCTTTTGCTCACTGTCATACTTAGCAGCACTTTCGGCCATTTGTTTACTGGATTGTGCTTTAATGAGTGAATCTTTAAGATCGGAATAAAGTATGTGATAATGAAAAGCTTGTTTACAATCCCCCTTCTTGGTATACAGATCAGACAAGTTTGCATAAGCCTCTTTGACACCCTCGATATATCCGATTTCTTTAAATAAAATTAGTGATTCATTAAGATAATTATAAGATTCTTCATACTTGCCAAGCTCCTTATAAGCTAAACCTATATTGACCTGAGAAGTCGAGATTTGGAGCTTATTTCCCATTTCTTTTGAAATCCTTAACGGCTTGAAATAACATTCTAATGCCATTTCGTAATTGCCGATAGAACTATAATAAAGCCCAATATTGTTATAAGAAGCAGCAATTCCGACTTTATCTCCAATTTCTTCGCGGATTTTTAAAGCTTTCATATAGTATTCTAACGATTTTTCAGAATTGCGCTGATACCCATAAACAATTCCCATATTATTCAGATTTTTAGCTTCTAGTATTTTGTTTCCAATTTCACGGTTAATTTTTAATGACTTAGAATAAAATTCTAATGCCTTTTCAAAAATGCCCTGACTGAGGTAAATATTACCGATATTATTGTAGGATTCGGCTGTTCCGAATTTATTTCCAATATCTTCTTGTATTTTCAGGCTTTTCAAGTGATAATTTAACGCCTTTTCATAACTGCCCTGAAGACAGTAAATAAGTCCTATTTTGTTAAACGAACATGCAATACCTTTTTTGAAATTTATGTTTTCTGCTGACTGAAGTGCCAGGTCTGCATAATGCATTGCAGATTCATTATTACTTTGGGTTATAAATTGCCGGCATAATTCATTTAAAGTATTTACTTTATTAGTGTCCTCTTTGGATGTCTTCAAAATGTTTTGAAGAGAATCAATTTTTGCTTGTTGTGCAAGTAAGATGCAAGACACAAGAATTAGTGTAAAAGAAAAAAAGAAGGTTAGATATTTTCTCATTATAATAATTTTAAATTAAATTCTTACTCCAATTACCAGCATATCGTCAATTTGTTCTTTATCACCTGTCCATTCAATCATAACTTTTTCTATTTGCTCTTTCTGCACTTCCATGGGGAATGCTGAAACCTTAGTTAACAATTCCCGAAATGGCTGAGGGAAATATCTTTCATTTTTCGGACCGCCTTTTTGATCAGCATATCCATCAGAGTATATATATAAACAATCACCTTTCATTAACTTAATTTTATGATTTGAAAACGAACCATATTTGAAAGATGAAATGCCAATAGATTTCCGATCCGCCTTCGTTTCGGTCAATATACCATTCCTAACCAAACATAATGAATTATGGGCACCTGCATATTCCAGTTCATTATTGTGATAGTCTATTTTACACAACGAAATATCCATTCCGTCTTTAATGGCATCAATTGCTTCTGTTTGTTTCAAAGATTCAACAACCAGCCTTGTTTATTCATTTAATATCATTGCGGGTTCAAAAATGTGATGTTCTTTTACTATCTGCTCCAATAGGTTATATCCCATCATACTCATTAATGCTCCAGGCACTCCATGGCCAGTGCAATCTACGGCCGCCAAAAGTATGTTATGCTTATCAATTGCATATGTCCAATAAAAATCACCGCTCACAATATTTTTGGGCTTAAAAAAAATAAATGATTCTGGTACATTAGACCTAATTATTTCATCAGTAGGAAGTATGGCCTGCTGAATGCGCTTTGCATAATTCAGGCTATCTGTTATTTTTAGATTTTTTTCTTCAATAAGTAAATTTTTTTCTTCCAATAATAAATTTGCATGCTTTTTCTGGCGAAAACTTCTGTATATAAAAAAAGCCAGTACAAGCATCATTGCAAACCCAATAATAAAAGCGTTGCGCTGCAAATTCTGTTTTCCGTTTTGTTTTTTTCCTTTTTCCACTTCCTTCCTCATTCTTCGCTTTTTCGTATCTTTGGTTATTCCGTTCATTTTCCGTTCATTTCGATGTTTCATCATGAACGTCTTTACTCAGACAGGAGGAAGAAAGATAACATCAATATGCAACCTAATGTGACCCCATTGGGTATTTTTCAAGGTTCAATAGTAGCGAGCAGTGTAAGTTTTAGATCCTCTTGCAATATGCTCGGAGGCCTTC
>CAISYK010000802.1 GCA_903889605.1 uncultured Bacteroidota bacterium | reverse complement strand
AATGAAGCCCTGCTGGGTTCAGAACCGGAAGTAATGCAGCGCGAAATGCTTGACGGTTACGAAACCTACGTTGCTAATAGATTGAAAGAAGATTTAACCGAAAATGAACTGCGCTATACAGATTTAATTTCCAAAATAATTGATGAACCTAAAATCAAAAAAATAACCGACTCAGGGGCTAAAAAATTAGCAATAGAAGAAAGGACAAATGAATTGGAAGCTGCTAAATTCAAGATGGCTGAAAGCATTGAAACCAAAGCCGAAAACAACAAACAATACATGAGTTCGTTTTTAAATTTCTTTTATGTAGGGCGCGGAATAAATTACCCCAGCATAACATTCGGCGAAGGAAACCAAACACTTACAAAAGCTGTATTTTTAGGCGTTGAACTTGATTTGAAACGCAAAAACCCTTATGCACCAAGCGCAGTTGGTTTTAAATTTGCTTTGGCCGACAGCAATAAATACATTGAGCTTCCTGCGTCAGGTGATACCGGATTAAAACTGCAGTCCATTATCGGTGCATCTACTAACCTCACAACTAATGAAAGTAAAGGCATTATTGAAAATTGGGATGAAATAATTAAAACCAAAACAGTGAGCCGTAATATCCGCTACATCGTTACAGGTAATTTATTACAGGCATTCGGTAATACCAAGGGGAAATTAATCAGTTATACTACTCTTAAAAAAGGCGAAGTACTGAAAGGTATTTATCTGCCCGAAAATTACAATCCCGAAATCGGAGAAAACGCAAATAAAGTAATTGTGCCTATTGGAGCTGCGCGTAAACTTGTAAAAAGCATACAGCCCGGTGTAATGATTACCACAACAAACGGCGTTTCCATTACTACAAACAGCAGCCGTACATTTATTATAATGGTTAAAGGCACAAAATCGCAGGGCGGATGGCTGTTCCTTGATAAAGAAGCTTTGGCAATTGTGCAAAAAAATAATTTCGATTTAGTTTCAGGCACAATGAGAGCCTATGTGGATGAAAACCGGATTGATGAATTTATTAACCTGCTTCAAAACAAATTCTCCTGCTCCGTTTCCATACATCAAAATATGTTTGATGTTATCCGTAAAGATGTGGAAGCCTTTAAAGCAGCGCATAATAAGGATGAAAAGGTTTTGAAGATAAGTAAACCAAAACATCATTCACCTGGTCCCGGAATAATGGAATTAGAATTAGAACTGGAGGCCGAAGCTTTGATGCTGGAACTGGAATTAATGGAACTGTAAAATATGGAAAAGAATATAAGCTATTGTGAATGTAATGTTGGTATAACCAATGTTTTTCACAATGGAAATTGCATTAAATGCAAAAAAAGAGTTAAAGAGGAAAAGCCTTATTATTGGCAGGTAAAAACAGTTAACACTAACAAAATTTAAAACTATGATAACAACAAAAAATTATTTTACGGAAGTAAATAAAATCGGGATAACAAAGCTATCCGATACATTTAAAAAGAGCCATGAACTTGTAAACAAGGTTACTCAAGGCGGTACTAACTGGAATATGTACAACTCAAATCAGGGAATCAAAAAAATGATTGATTTGTATTTCGAAAAACTTGCAGCCATGCAAAAGGAGGAAGGGCCTTATTCCCTTAAAAAAATGGAAGAAAACAGAAAAAAGATTGGCCAAAAAATATTTGTTGTAAAACCTGATACAGGAAAAAAGGAAAAAGCCCAGGAGACGGCAGTAAAAAAAACAGCAGTAAAAACCACCAAGCCAAAAAAAGAAGCAAAGAGCAATGTTACTTTAGTAGAGCGTATTGAAGATGAAATTTCATTAATAAAACGCTATGTAAATTTCCATAACAAACAAAAAACGCGCGAACAGGTAACAAACCTTTTAAAAGCCGTACAAAAAGCAATTTTAGAGCGCAGGGTAAACAAAAATTCGCAGTATGGTAAAGAAGTAATGCAGATACAAGATTCGCTGATAGGAGCGTTAAAACACAATATCGAAATATTTGATATTAAAATTGAGAAAACTCAATTGGAACATTATACAGGTATTGCTTTAGGTGTCGCTCCAATGAGTTCTATACAGTTAATCAAACGTTATGTTTCCTTGCTTGGCAAAAGGGATATAAAAGATAAAGTAGAAAGGCTTGCGAAGCATTTTGAACGTACAATGAATGATAAAGGATTGATTTTACAATCTGATAAATATGCCTCTCAGGTAAGTGATTGTTATAATGACCTGCAAAGTTATTTAACAGGTAATACAAAAATGCTTACAATGAATGAACAAACATTAAACGGTTTAGGATTCATCCCTTCAATAATTGCAGCAACAGCTGGTGCAGCGGTACAAGCTTTTGCGCACCATCATTTAGCAAAAAGCAAAAACAACCTTTCAGGCGTAGAACCGGAAGTAATGAGCGTTGCAGATGCAAAAAATGAAACCTTTAAAGAAATTGGTTTAACTGGTGACTACTTAAAACTGATCGGCAGAGCCTGCGCACCAACTTCATTTTTCATTTATGGAAACGGCGGTTCAGGTAAATCAGGCTTATCATTAAAAATTGCTGACGAACTGCAAAAACTGCATCATTCTGTTTTATATGCAGCCGGGGAACAATACGGTACTCCTTCATTTTCAGAACTTTTAAAGAAAGTAAATATT
>CAISYK010000801.1 GCA_903889605.1 uncultured Bacteroidota bacterium | reverse complement strand
TTGAATAAGAATATAAAAAAATGAAAAGAAGAAATACAAAGGATTTCATTTTGCTGATCGCGTAAAAACTAAATAAGATATTTCCTCTGCAACTCTCTCTTGGAGAAAACACCAAAAGTGATGATAAAGTTTGAAAGCGTAATCCCGAGTAAAAGTCAAGCATACGGCTTAACATGGACCGCATAATCCTATTACGGGAATGCAGGATAGGCAGCCTATTATTTAATTTCATGTTCAATTTTCGTAATAAGTTCAACGGTGTTATTATATATACTGTTCAAATCTCCAGAAACGGCACTTGGAGCATAACGAGCATATTCGCAATTGTCAATTGTTGATATCAACTGCAGGATAGTCGCCTCGCTCACACTTTTTACTTTAAGTGTATCTGCAATATTTTCTTTACTTAAATCGGCCGCAAGTATGTTCAATTTATCGCCGATATATCCATAAAGTGCCTTAAAAATTTCAACATAAAATTGTTCTTTATTGTTTGATTTTAAATACTGCTCTGCAAGTGATAAGCGCTTCTTTGCCATTTTCGTGGCTTTACGGCTTTTCACAGCAACTGCATCTTTGTTTAATTCGATGGTTTTTCTTTGGATGAAAACGAACCCGATAAATGCAAAAAACGGACTTATCAAGCCTAAATAAAAAAGAGGAGATCCAAAAAAATATTCACTTTTCGGTTTAAGCTGAATATTGCTGGTTTTAATATATCTGATGTCATTACCTAATACCTTTACATCTTCTTTACTCCGCGGATTAAATACACTAGCTGAAGCTTCGCCTGCATTTCCTTTTTCAACATGAATATTGAACTCCGGAGAAGGAAGCGTGATATATTGCTTTTTTTCGGGGTCAAAATAACTAAAATTTATCTGATCAATTTTATAATCACCTTCGTGACGGGGAATAACAAGATAATCAAATGTTTTGCTGCCGCTAACGCCGCTGGCACTTGATGTAATATTTTCCTTGGTCTTAGCATCGTAGGTCTCAAAATCTTCAGGGAAATTAATTTTCAGAGGATCCACTAATTTAATATTACCCTTACCCAATAAAGTAATTGTTAAATTAACTGCATCATTTGCTTTTATTTTATCCTTGCTGATTTGTGCCTTAAATGAATAACTGCCCACAGCACCTGAAAAATCAACTGGCTTATTCGCTTCTGGCAATGGGGATATTTCAATTACAACAGGTTTGCTCTTTACTGAATACGTAGCATCTTCATAGCCGCCTCCAAAAAACTGTTCAAAAACATCACGCGGTCTTCTATTAGACTGCTTTCTAACAACGCATTCAATATTCATTGGTTCAATTTCCAATTTCCCGCTCCGCTGTGCAAATAAATAAGTACGTTTCAATTCACCAACCTGGTAGCTAACCCCATCAATATTTTCGTTCGTAACCTGAATTTGCGCACTGCTGGCCACATCCTGCGCCCAAAAACCGTTATAATCAGGGAACTTGATGTCCTGAAAACCACGCAGCTGATAACGGGTATAAACTTTATGCGTTACAGTTATTTGCTCACCCATGTATGCCTTTGTTTTACTTACAATAGTTTTCACAAACAAATTATCATTTAAATTTTCTGTAGTTGGAGCCGATGGATTTTGTGCCGGCTGATTATTATTACCGCTGTTTCCTTGATTTGAGGCAGATGCAGAACCTTTAACGGCTTCAACAATAAATGAATTTGATTGGACATTTGCTCCGTTCACAGTTACGCTCGCCGGACCAATAGTGATTTTGCCTTCTTTTTTTGCCGCAACAATGTAGGATAAAGTAATTGATTGGCTCATCGCTCCATTAACGTATGACATACTCGTAGATTGGTTAGGGCCTGAATATACATCGAACTCGTTCAGTGCAGGCGCTTTAAAATTACTGCCGCTGCTGTTAAGTGAAAACGAAAGCTGAAACGATTCACCAACAGCCACCTTTGTCTTACTTGCGGAAGCAGTCAGCTTTTGCGCTAATGAAATATTCGCAAGTGAAATTATATATATTAATATGCAGACTGTTTTTTTCATTCCTAATTTAAACTTTTAACTCTTAATTCTTGACTCTTAACTTATTCTTTTACCAATCCTTTTCAATTTTCACTTTCATTCCTTTCATTTTTTCTTTCTTCATTTTATCCTGAAGATTTTTTTCATCATTTTGCAAAGCCTCTAATAATCTTTTTGCATCTTCTTTCGAAATTTGATTTTGCTGGGGCTTCTCTTCAGGCTTATTTTTCTTGTCTTTATCATCTTTTTGTTTGTCATCTTTCTTGTCTTTATCTTTTTTGTCTTTGTCCTTTTTATCCTTGTCTTTTTTGTCCTTATTATCTTTGTTGTCCTTATTATCTTTCTTGTCTTTGTTATCTTTTTTATCTTTATCCTGCTTCTGCTGTTGCTGCTGCTGTCTCAGCATTTGTTGTGCATAGGCTAAATTGTACCTGGTATCTTCATCATCTGGATTATTTTTCAAAGCATTTTTATAAGCATCTGCACCTTCCTGATATTTTTTTGATTTCAATAAAGAATTACCTAAATTATGGTATGCTTTCGACAGTGTGTCTTTTGAAGAAGGGCGATGAGTAAGCAATTGAAACTGCTCGGCAGCTTCTTCATATTTACCCTGCTTGTAATATGCATCACCAAGATTAAATGAGCTTTTGTAAGAATCTTTATTTTTGTTTAATCCTCTGGAATAATTTTTTTCCGCCTCGCTGAATTTTTTATTTTCATACTGTTTGTTACCATCACGAATGAATTTTTTTTCCTGCTGTGAAAAACCAGTAAGTGAACAAATAAATAATAGAAACAGCATAATCAGCACTCTCCATTTTTTAGGATAAAAAACCCTAAAAATGTTTTTGCTTATGCATATGATATGTTTTTCTAATAAAGGCATTATTCTTTTTTGTCATTAAATAAATTCAGTCTTTGGTAAATTTTGCTCTTACGTTCAGATAGAAATAAATCTATTAATAATAGCACTAATGCAGCGGCAATAAACCACTGAAACCGATCCTCGTAATCGCTGTACATTTTACTTTCAAATTGTTTTTTTTCTAATCTGCTGATTGCATCAAGCACATTGTTTAAACCAGTCTCCGAGTTGGATGCACGAACATAAATTCCATTTCCTGCGGAAGCAATTTCCTGTAATATCTGCTCATTTAATTTAGTAATAACAGTATTTCCTTCATTATCTTTTCTAAAACCTTCCTTAACATTATTTTTATAAACAGGTATCGGTGATCCCTCTGCCGATCCCATTCCGATGGTGTGAATAGCGATTCCTTTTTCCGCAGCGGCTTCTGCAGCTTTTACAGCATCATCCTCATGATTTTCACCATCGGTAATAATTACTATCGCCTTATTTTTCCCTTCATCTTTACCGAATGATTCTACAGCCAATTCAATTGCTTTACCAATTGCAGTTCCCTGGGTTGGAATCATTTCGGTACTAATACTCTCTAAAAACAATTTAGCAGCAGAATAATCAGTAGTAATCGGCAGCTGCACATAAGCTTCTCCGCCAAATACAATTATTCCGATTCTATCGCCTTCTAATTTATTAACCAATTTAGAAATAGCCTGCTTAGCTTTCTCCAGCCGATTTGGCTGAAGATCTTCTGCTTTCATGCTGTTAGAAACATCCAAACATATCATTAAATCAGCACCTTTACGTTTTACTTCTTCTAATTTGGTTCCCACCTGCGGATTCACAATCCCCATTATAACCAATGCAAAAGAAATTAAAAATAAAATAAATTTCCAAATACGTTTTGAATTAGAAACATCAGGAAATAACTGCTGAATAATTGAAATATCACCATAAGCCGCAAGTGCTTTTTTTCTCCATCGGCCATATAACCAATAAATAATAATAAACACTGGGACTAAGCTTAGTGCATACAAAAAATATTTATTTTCTAATTGAAACACTTTATTCTTGTTTTTTTATTTTTGATGCTGAATTACACCAATCTTATTATCTATTGCTTATTGATTGTTTACGGTATACTTTTAAATACTATATTTTTCAATAAAAATTCAATTAACAATAACAGTGCTGCACCGATTGCAAATGGTAAAAAATGCTCGGCTTTATTTGTGAAATTTTTCTCTTCGAAAATAGTTTTTTCCAAACGGTCAATCTCTTTATAAATATCTTTCAGCTTATCATTATCTGTTGCACGAAAATATTTTCCACCTGTCATAACAGCAATTTCACCAAGTGTTTTTTCATCAATGTTTACATCAACATAACCGTATTGATAACTACCATCAGGGTACATAGCAACTGGAGCAAGTGCTTTCCCAATTGTACCAACTCCAATTGTATAAACACGAACACCAAAAGCCTTAGCAATTTCTGCCGCCGTCAATGGTGCAACCGAACCTTGATTATTTACTCCATCTGTTAACAAAATTATTACTTTACTTTTTGCATTACTGTCCTTAACTCTGGAAACAGAAGTTGCTAAACCGTTGCCGATAGCGGTTCCATCCTTTACCATCCCGGTATGTATGCCAGAAAATAAATTTTTAATTACGGCGTGGTCAGTGGTCAAAGGGCATTGGGTAAAACTTTCACCGCTAAAAATTACCAGACCTATCCGGTCGTTAGGCCTGCTGTCAATGAAATCCTGTGCAACCTCTTTAGCTGCTTCTAAACGGTTGGGTTTAAAATCTTTCGCCAGCATGCTTCCGGAAATATCCAATGCCATAACAATATCAATGCCTTCTGTTTTAACATCTTTCCAACTAGAGCGAGATTGCGGACGAGCCAAAACAACTATCAGCAGAGCGATTGAGAAAACACGCAGCACAATTACACTATGTCTAAAATACTGTTTTAAAGATTTTTTTATACCTTCAAATTCTTTTATTGAAGACACCTTTAACTCTGCACTGTATGATTTATTTTTCCAAATATACCAAGCTATTATTACTGGAATTATAAGTAATAACCAAAGTAATTCCTTGTTTGCAAAAGTTATATCGTTAAAAAAGTCAAACATTATTTTGTATTGCTAAATTATTTTTTATCTGACAACTGCTTATCAGCGACCTGTTCCTCAACGTCTTTCTTAGTCCCGTTTATGAAATCATA
>CAISYK010000800.1 GCA_903889605.1 uncultured Bacteroidota bacterium | reverse complement strand
ATTATGATAAATAAACAAATAATTGTTCCAATCATTTTTGAGGAAAATTTTCTACATAAATTTATGGTTGTATATTTGTAAAACGATATTTAATAAATAGAATATATGAGCAAAATACTTATAATAGAAGATGACACCGATTTAAGCCTTCTTTTAAAGAGATTTCTGATAAAAAACGGTTATGAGGTTGAAACTGTTGCAAATGGGAAAAATGGGATTGCTTCATTTGAATCCAACCAAACGGATTTGGTACTCTGCGATTATCGGCTAGGTGATATGGAAGGTGTTGAAGTTCTAAAAAAAATAATGGACATTGAGCCTACCGTGCCTATTATTATCATGACCGGATATTCGGACATTAGAACAGCTGTTAACGTTATGAAAATGGGAGCATTTGATTATTTGGCAAAACCTCTGCTTCCAGATGAAACACTTCAGATAGTGAAACGCGCACTTGCAGGCCGAAAACAATCAACTAATTTAATTATGGAGGAAGAAGTGACAGCTCATACCGCTGTGCATAAAAAAACAAATACAAATATTGGTAAAAACGATTATGTTTTCGGCAAAAGTCCTCACTCAAAAGAATTACTGCGGCAAATTGATTTGGTTGCACCCACAAATTACAGTGTAATAATTTATGGGGAAAGCGGTGCAGGGAAGGAAGCAATTGCTCAAACGATTCATAAAAAAAGTAAACGGTCGAAACAACCTTTTATAGCAATGGATTGCGGGGCAATATCAAAAGAACTTGCAGGAAGTGAATTATTCGGCCATGAAAAAGGCGCATTCACAGGAGCGATTGCCGCCAAAATAGGACACTTCGAGTTGGCAAATGGAGGAACTATTTTTTTAGATGAAATAACAAATCTTCCTTATGATGTGCAGTCCTCCCTTTTACGTGTTGTGCAGGAACGGAAAATAAAACGAGTAGGCGGCAATAAAGAAATTCCGATAGATGTGAGGATTATTGTAGCAAGCAATGAAAATTTAAGTGAGGCATATAAAAAAGGGAAATTCAGAGAGGATTTATTTCATCGTTTTAATGAATTCCATTTAACTGTTGCTGCATTGCGCGACCGGAAAGAAGATTTAATAATGTATGCAAATTATTTCCTTAACATTGCAAACCAGGAAGTAAGTAAAAATGTTGAAGGATTTACTGCTGAAGTAGAAGATCTATTTTTAAAATATCCATGGTATGGTAATCTCAGGGAAATGAAAAATGTTGTACGCAGAGCTGTATTGTTAACTGAGGGGATATCAGTAGAAGCCAAATCTTTGCCTTTTGAGATCTCAAATTACGCGCGTACAGCAATGGCAATTGATGATGATAAACAAGAAAAAATAATTGACTCTAATGCTGTAATTGCCGTAAATCATAAAGAGGAAAAACCTGATTTAAAATCAGCAGCTCTGGGGGCTGAGTATGATTTAATTATTAAAGTATTGAAAGATGTAAATTATAATAAAAGTAAAGCTGCCAAGAATTTAAATATCGATAGAAAAACGCTGTACAACAAAATGAGAGCATATAATATGTAATTATTCCTAAAAAAATGAATCAAATCGAAAACATTAAGGTATTACTGGTAGAAGATGATGAAGATGATTATATTTTATTTAAGGAAATTCTAAATGAAATTAAAATTAATTCTTATTCATTAACCTGGGCAAGCACCTATGACCAAGCACTTGAATTTATTGGAAAGAATGAACATGATATTTACTTTTTTGATTATTTATTGGGCGCGAGAACCGGGCTGGATTTGATTAAGGAATGCGTAAATGCCGGAACAAATTCACCGATAATAATTTTGACTGGGCTTGGCAATCAGGAAACTGATTTAAAAGCTATGAAGCTT
>CAISYK010000799.1 GCA_903889605.1 uncultured Bacteroidota bacterium | reverse complement strand
TCATCATTTGAGTTCGCAATGAAAATAGGTCGTGGCAAAAACCTTTCACAGCGGAATAAAATTATTTTTTATTTGGTTTTTGCCACTTTTAATTTTATAATTTCGTTTACGAAATCGGCCACACCGCTTATTTTGCCGTTGTGTGCCATTGTAGGACAAAAAAAAGACCATCAATTTTATTATCAAATTACGACTTTTTTTCGTATATTTGAAATATGAAAAAATTGAAAAAATCAAGACCAACACCTCTTGACTTTGTGATTGATAAGCTCACGAACTCTATTGAAAACACTTCAACTGGTGAAGTGTTTGATACTGAAATTGTGCGACTGACCATTAAAAATTTAAATCAAATAAAAAAAGATGATTGGCAGTTTGAATGGGCAAAAGAAATTAAAGACAAGACCAAAGAAGTTTACAAACTCACTACAGTAAACAACCCGACCATTATCCAAGGACTTATAAGCATCGAGAATAAGCAAGACCACATTTTTATGCACCTTATTGAGAGTGCTAAATTCAACAAGAATAAAAATAAAGTTTATTTGGGTGTTCCTGGAAACCTTGTGGCATATGCTTGCAAAGTCTCCGTTGACAAAGGTTATCAAGGTTTCCTTGCTTTTGATGCCAAGACCGCTTTAATCAAGCACTACCAAGAAGCTCTTTTTGCAACACATTTTCGCGGACTTAGGATGTTTATTGAAACAAACGCTGCCATACGACTAATTTCTCAATACTTTAAATCATAACAAAATGGGACTAATAAGAGAACCAAAAAATGTTGACTTTACAGTTCAATCTGCACCTTGGACTGAAGAAGAACTTTGTGACTTCAGAAAGTTAATGACAGAGCTGAAAGCAAAAAATGCTGCAAGAAAACTTCGACCAAAATCAACAAAAAAGAAAAAGATACTTGCATAGTTTAAGCGATCAGCCCTCTCGACCACTGGGTGTTACGACCATAGCGTATTTCGACTGTTACGTTCTTATAAATAATGCTTTACGACCGCTGTATGCAACGACCATCGTGTATTTGGACTGTTACGTTCTTGGAGAAACATTTTACGACCGCTGGGTGCAACGACCAGAGCGTATTTGGACCGTCACGAAAAGAAAAAAAGAAACAACGGCACACAACATCACCTAAGTTACATGGCCGTTTATAGTAAATTTCATCATTTGAGTTCGCAATGAAAATAGGTCGTGGCAAAAACCTTTCGCAGCGGAAGAAAATTATTTTTTATTTGGTTTTTGCCACTGGTTATTTTATAATTTCGTTTTACGAAAGCGGCCACGTCACTTAGCTAATCGTTGTGGGCAATACAAGCGGAAAATTTTACGCAGAAAATAAAGTCCTCGGCAGACTGTCTTTCATCGCATCGACAAACATTTTAATAAATTGAGAATTCATCGTTCTTTCACAAATTCACTGGCAGACAGTCTTCCGTTGACTTTTTAAAATATTTACAGGGAGACTTTTCATCTTGTACAGAACAGAATGTATTGCGACCATTGGGTTTTACGACTGCTAAACACCAAGAATAATGTGTATTTCGACCGAGATGTGTTAAAACCACTGGGTGCTAAGAAATTTTTTTTTGAGTTTAAGAAAACGTTTCCTGCGACTCAAAATTTTTGTTGAATTTTTTAAATATTATCTGTGTGTGCCGACCATTGTGTAAAGACAGTAGGGTATTTAGACCAAGACGTGTTAAAACCTTTGTGTATTATGACCGAGACATGGCACGACCGCTAAGAATAAAGAATACAGTGCATTACGACCGAGACTCCTAGAACTACGTGTATTTCGACCGAAACGTGTTACAAATGAAAGAAAATGTTACGACCAAAGGAGTACCGGGCAAACTGCTCATGACGACCGAAACTGTT
>CAISYK010000798.1 GCA_903889605.1 uncultured Bacteroidota bacterium | reverse complement strand
TTTGAAGAATCAGATATCGATTTAATGCAGACGGCTTTACGTGAAACTTTTGAAGAAGTTGGTGTGCCTTCAGGGGATATTGAAATTATTGGTAAACTCACGGATTTATATATAAATGCAAGTAATTTTTTAGTATCACCTTATTTAGGTTTTGTAAAGAAAATGCCTGATTTCATTATGGATGCCTATGAGGTGCAAAAAATGATTAATGTTGATTTGTTTACTTTAGGTGATAGCTCAATCATATCTGAAAAAACTATTACTCACCACAACGGAAATAAAATACGTACTCCATATTATAATATAGATGGCCTGACAGTATGGGGCGCAACAGCAATGATGATAAGTGAATTTAATGTTATTGTTAAAGAATCAAAGTTTTTCCTCTAAGGGAAATTATTGTGGCGTTCCCCTTCTAAAATGAAGGGGCGTGCTTTCCGTTTCAATCTTTTGCAAGGGCAAAAGGATTTCCACTTCAATCCCTAACGCAGCATCAGTTTTGAAAAGAGCTTCAAGCTTTATTTTATTAATTTTTAACGTAACCTTTAAAAACTTACAACGCTTTTTCAAGAATTTCAAAAATTTTCACCATTGATAGGGTATCCAGCTGGCAGTATTCCAATAAATTTTCCCTTGTTTCTATAATTTTAAATATATCTGTTTCGGTTTGCAAATGTTCAAAAGCCACCATAGCAATACTTCCGCTCGATATTTTTAAATTTGTATAGCTTAAATCAGGGACTAATGCATGCAGTAAATTTTTTATAGAATAGGAATTTTTCATGGCAGGATGATAATAGCTCCTGTTTTGGAACGGCAGCATTAAGTCTACGAAGCGTTTCAGACGTGAATCAATATCGGCAGTATATTCAGGGAAATCTTTTTTTAATCCGTTCAGTATTCCGCGCTCCATTAATGCATCATACACTAGGATAGTTCCGTTATTTTCGGTGTGTTTTAATAAACTTTCTAAAAATACTTTCCTCGGATCAGCACCTTGTTCAGCTAAAAAATAAAAATGTTCAACTGCCGCTTCTTTGCTTTTTTTATAATGCAATGAATATTGAAATGGAATATGCTGATAAGGTTTAGTATTATTGTATATTGGAACAGCCGGCATAAAGCTTTCAAAGTCCATAAAATACAGCGGATAAGTAACCTTTTCTAAAAAAGCTTTAATTGAAGCAGCGTCAGTTCTTACTTCGCCTTTTTTAAAAGCCTGAATATGAATATTTGCATTTTTATCTAAAGCATTTATTTCAGGAATTTCTGCTATTGTTTTGAATCCGGCATTGTATAAATTGAATTGCTCTGCTTTTTGAATACCAGTTATTTCAAATACCGAATTTTTAGGTACATTTTTCCAGCAAGTACCCATAAAATCGCAGTTATATGGACTAAAACAATGTTCGCCGATTCCAATCTGAGGCATCATGGGATTTAATGCCACCTGTTTGGAAAGGCTTATTTTTTCATCCACCATGGATTGATTCTGCAATGCTTCTTTCTTTACTGAGGTAATATTAAACAATTCGTTTAATTTTAAATCTCCCAGTTTTATGTATTGATTATTGATATTTATAAGTGAAATGTCCTCAAGAGGTAATCCCGAATTGGTGATAACCCAAAACTGAAGCGAAGCATCAAGCAAATAGGTTTGAGAGATTTTAGCAGAGCTTTTTACTTCATAAGCATACCATTTATCGTCTTTTTTTACTAAAACATCAAGAATAGCAAGCACTTGCTCATGCTGAAATGCCGCTTCGTATATTATTTCTGCACCATCTTTAATTAATTGCTGTGTTT
>CAISYK010000797.1 GCA_903889605.1 uncultured Bacteroidota bacterium | reverse complement strand
ACCCAATACTTTTTATTATATCTGGTAATCAAATTAATATCCAACTGAGTTGCGGCTAAATCTGATTTTAAATAAATACCCGGTTTAACGTCCAATTTTTGGCCGATTGAAATATCATAAGAGCAGGTTAAAAAACAATGTTTTACGTTTTTAAAATTCAATTTTTGAGATTCTGGTTCATTCAATTGTGTAATACTTAAACCAAATATAAAGCGGGGAGTTTTGTACATAGCCCCCAGATTAATATTGAGCATGTTATCAGTTACTTTATTATTGGGAAAAAGCGGGTCTGGACTTGAAAATATAAACTTACTGTAATCTACAGTTTTCTGTAACATGCCAACTGCAATACCAGTACTCAATACCCGCCCTTTTTTTAATTGAAATTGATATGAATAATTAATATTAATTTTATTGGTTGTTTCAAATCCTAATTGATCAATAAAATAATTAATTCCTATGCCACTGTTTATTTTTGTCAACTTATAATCATATACAAAACTTATTATTTGAGGGTTGCCCGGAAATCCAACCCATTGATCCCTCCCTGAAATTGATGCGAAATGTTTACCAAATAAACCTGTTGCCGCAGGATTATGTAATGAATAGTTATTCCAATACATGGTAAACTGTGGCTCTTGTTCAGCATAACATTGTGCTGTAAAATAGGAAAGAACAATTAATATATTTTTAATTTTCATCATATTTTTGAATTTGCTGCTGAAAGATACGTTAAATAAAAATTTGGATTGCAAAAATATAATTGCGGAAGACAAAGTTATTCTCTTTTTTCAAATTGAATTGCGGTAAAAAATTTGCTGAGCGAAGCGACCACCTTCGTAAACAAAATTATAAAATTACAAACAGCAAAACAAAATTACACTGCTTTGAAATTTTATTACCCAGTCCTATTTTCATTGCGGACATAAATGATGAAAATTACTATACACAAACATACAACTACAGCTGATGTCGGATGGTGGGTGAATCGCCTTGAAAACTCTATTTTTTATATGAGGAAATAATTTAGTTTTCCAAAGCGTACTGAATATATCCTTGAAGAAAAGCTAAAGAAATCATTGCGTCTTGCTTTGCTTTATCCGAAATAAATTTATTTAGCAATTCCCCTGTTGAATTTGGAATGCCGTAATAGTAAGTACCTCCGTTAATAATCCCATCAGAAAATAGTTTAACTATTGTTCCGGCACATGAATTATCTTCACGCATAAGCGGCATAAAAGTAAACGTACAGTCGGAATATGAACCTTTAATTTTTATGGTTTTACTTTCAGTGTTATCAATCTTATAACCATCTTTTAAAGAGCCGTCTTTTGAATGATTTCTGTAACCAGTCGTCATGTATTTATATTCACTTTCGGTAGTTGCCTGATCGGGGTTTTCACAAATAAACGTTACAAAAGCACTTAAAAACGCTTTTGCCATAGCTTCATCGTAATTGGCAATTTTATTGCAGAAGTTTTTAAATAATACTTTATTCTTAAATGGTATTCCATACCACAAGTCCTTGCCTGACGCATCTGAATGAGCTTTAACAATAAGCCCGGCAAATGAATTGTTGCTCCTGAAAAGTGAAATAAATTTAAAACTATATTTTCCAAATGTCAGCTTATCCTTATTATTGACTATACTGTAGCCTTTTTTTATATCTGCTCCTTCAGCCAATGTACTCTGGTAATTGACCATATAATTATATTCATCTTCTGTAGTAGGCATTTGGAACAGCTGGGGTTTATCTGCTCCTTTTGCTTTTACTATGCTGCGGAGATTTTGGGATTTTACATTTATACCTATGCAAATTAAAAATATTAGAAATAATTTTGTTTTCATTTTTTTTAGTATTTAATTATTAGCAAACGTAATATTTTTCTCTCTTTGTGCTAAATATTCATCCATATTTAGCAGGCATTTGATAAATTTCCAATTACCAAATCCCAAATGTAATTAAATATTTAACTTCATTAGTGTTTTGATGTTTACAAATATAGTTCTTTGAAAATATTGTTATAATTGAGTTAGCGCAGAAATGGTGCCTGCAACGATT
>CAISYK010000796.1 GCA_903889605.1 uncultured Bacteroidota bacterium | reverse complement strand
TTAAAGAACAACAGCTAAGATTTTTAACTAAAAAAGCTGCAGAGTTAAATATGCAACTTGTTCATAATTAGAAAAATAAAAAAATACGTCAATGGTAGCGGAGTCGAGAAAGTGTGCTAGGGAAATGATTAGACTAAAATACATTAAGTAATGGTATTCTTTTTTAAGAAATGGAAACGCCCAATTAAAAGTATTTAAACAATATTATTTCTAAATCAGTGTTAAATTGATATTTTATAAACCAGGTAAATAAATCATAAAACTAACGCCTTATAAGCCACCAAAGTTTTATATTGTAGGCATTAATTATTTTTTGGCTTTACTCCTTCACGGGTGTTTTTGGATGCCCGCATTACTTTCTGATCTCTGTTCCATATCACAACCTGGCAGCTGCGTGACAGGTAATTTACCGGGTACACAAGAAAGTGCATTAATCTGGTAAATGGAATTAACCCGATAAAAACAAAAGCAGAAATAGTATGGATTTTAATTAACCAAGGCATAGTTGTTATTACTGTTGTATCCGGCATAAATGTAAATAACGACCTTAGGTATGGTACTAATGAAGATGCATACCAGCTGGTACCCCAGCGGTAAAAATAAGCAACAAGCAGTCCGGTTATGACCTGGGAAAATATAGAAAAATATACTACTAAATCCATTGCAGAAGTTACTGAATGAAGTCTTTTAATTTGTATCCTTCTTATGAGCAGCAGAACTATACCAGTAAAGGCAAGAATTCCAAAAGCAAATGCGGTAACTTCAATAACCATTAACCATAACGGCACAGTAACCAAAAATATAATGCTTTTTGGTATCAGGAAACCAAGTATATGACCGATAAGGAGCACCACAATTCCCCAATGAAAAAAGCGGCTTCCCCAAAACAATTTATTGGATTCAAGGAACTGCGAAGAGTGACTTGTTACTGAGTAACCATAATATTTTACCCGCAGAATGCTGCCGATTATGAAAATAAAAATAGCTGCATAAGGCAGTCCGACTAATAAAAATGAATCCAGCATAATTTAAGTGTTAATATTTTTTATTGCTTTTTTTTGTAAAATCCATACCGCATGCATAAGCCCCGGCGCAGTCTATATCTTTTTGATTTATTTTGTAGGGTACAAATTCAGAATCTTTAAAATCGGTTTCAAGCACTTTAATAAGTATGCTCAGTAAATTTCTATAACTGTTTTCTTCTGTTCTGAAGTTTTCCAGCATGTGTTTCAATGCAGGAAGCAGCATTGTAACCACCAGGTCTTCCCTGAATAACTCATCCTTTATCTTTGGAAGCAGGGTAAGTACATTGGGCAAATGATCAGCAAACTCTGTTCCGCAGTCATTTCCTGCCTTAAGCTGTTCACTTTTCATATTCAGCAGGAACTGTCCCCGCTTGGATTCTTCCCCGAACAGAACATATCCTATATCAAGATAGCATGCTGCGTTTACATCGAAAGTACGGATGTAATATTCCTGCAGTTCCGGAATTGTTTTTAAGGTAAAATGCTCTGCAACAGGCTGGAATTCATCAACAGTATTTTCACCGTATTCTTTCAGTTCAATACGCAGATTGGCAGTTATTCTATGGTAATCACCATTAGGATAGTTTAATAAATGCGCTATTTGAGTATATATTTTCATAATTAAAATACCCTGTTTGTATCTTTTTTACCGCCAAAGCCGGCATTTCCTTTTCTGTCGTCGGTACTTTCAATCATTTCGATGGCTTCTTCGCGGTGAGCAGGCGGTATAACAAACCTTTCATCGTATTTAGCCAATGATGTAAGCCTGTAAACTGCATCAGCAATATCAGGAGTTAAACCGGTAGTTTCAAAAGCTGCTTTTATTAATGAATCGTCAATATCATTTACTGTTACGCTGCGGCGGTGATAGCGCACAGTCATTAATTTTTTCATTACGGTTCTTATTTTTTCCTGGTTGCCTGCCGAGAAAAGGTTGGCAAGGTACTGCATAGGCAGACGGGAATCTTCAATTTTGCCCCACAAATTCTCAGTGGTTGATTCGTAAATGTTGTTCTTCATTTTGCCCATTACCGGCAGCATTGGCGGTACGTAAAATAAGCTCGGCATTGTGCGGAACTCGGCATGAAGCGGAAGTGCAATTTTCCATTCTTTCACGAATTTGTAAACCGGTGATTTTTGTGCAGCCTCAATAGTAGAGTCAGCTATACCGTTCTTTTTGGCTTCTCTGATTACTTTTTCATCGAAAGGGTTAAGATAGATGTCAAGCTGCCTGTCAATAAGCTCATCGTTGGGGGCAGATGCAAATTCCTTAATTTTATCGGCATCGTAAAGCATAACTCCAAGGTATCGTATGCGGCCTACACAAGAATGCATGCATGCCGGTGCCTGGCCCGTTTCCAGACGAGGGTAACATAATAAACATTTCTCTGATTTCCCGCTTGTCCAGTTGTAATATGATTTTTTATACGGACATGCTGTTACACATAATCTCCATCCTCGGCATTTCTCCTGATTTATAAGCACTACGCCGTCTTCGCCGCGTTTGTATACAGCTCCGCTTGGGCATGCAGCCACGCATGATGGGTTAAGGCAATGATTACACATCCTTGGTAAATAATGCATAGTCATTTTTTCGAGCTGGAACATTGATTCCTGATCTTCAGCGCTTAGATTCTTAAGATTAATATCCTGGCGTGCATAGTCAGGAGTGCCGCTTAAATCATCGTCCCAGTTAGGTCCGCCTTTAATATCAATGGGCTCACCAGTTACTAGGGAAATGGCTCGTGCAGTAGGCTGGTCGCCGCCTGCCGGGGCTTCAAACAAATGGTTGTAGTCATATGTCCATGGCTCATAATAGTCGTCCATGACGGGCATATCCGGGTTGTGGTAAAGTTTTGTCAAGCCTGTAGGTTTTCCGCCGACACGAAGTTCAAGTTTATCTCCGTTTTTTACCCAGCCGCCTTTGTAAATATTCTGATCTTCCCATTTTGTCGGATAACCAGTGCCTGGCTTGGTTTCAACATTGTTCCACCACATGTATTCAGCACCTTTTCTATCCGTCCAGATGTTTTTGCAGGCAATTGAACAGGTATGACAGCCAATACACTTGTCGAGGTGAAATACCATTGCTACTTGCGATCTTATATCCATTTTTTTTCTTCTTTTCTAAGATTTGCTTAAAATTTATTTTAATAAGTTTGCTCTCACTTCCCCTGACAGGGCTTTAAGCCCTGTTAGGGGTTTACAATAAGTTTGCTGTCTCAATTCCCTGACTGGGGTTTAAACCTGTCATGGGTTTACAAAAAATTTTTGAATTCGATTGTATTTACCTCTAACAAGGTTTAAAACCCTGTCAGAGAGCCACAATAAAAAATAATTAATAAAATTTAAACAGCGTCTAAATTAAAATTCCAGTTTTTCCATTTTCTGAATAATCACAAACGTATCGCGGTTAACGCCAACCGGGCCCCAATAGTTAAAGTGGTACGAAAACTGGCCGTATCCGCCCGCCAAAAGATTGGGCTTAAGGCGCAGCCTTGTTAAACTGTTGTGCCCCCCTGACCTTTTGCCGCCCCTGACTTCAGATTTAGGAACAGTGTACGTTCTTTCAGGCGAATGGTAAATAAGGCAGATGCCTTTCGGTATACGTGCGCTGACAACAACCCTTGTGCTGTAAACTCCGTAATCGTTAAATACTTCAACCCAGTCGTTATCGTTAATACCTAATTTTTCAGCATCTTCCTCGCTCATCCAGCATGGATACATTCCTCTCGAAAGAGTGAGCATGCGGATATTATCTGTATAAGTAGAGTGGATACCCCACTTGCCGTGCGGCGTAAGAACATTTAAAACGATTGATTTCCTTGTTGACTCAGAGTTTTTCAAATCACCAAGTGCCGTTGGTTTTGGCGAAGGTTTGTAAGTAGGCAGGTTTTCACCGAATTTTATATACAATTCCTGGTCGAGATAAAAATGCTGGCGTCCTGTTAAAGTACGCCAAGGGACCGACTTTTCAATGTTATAAGTAAATCCTGCATAAGCCTTTCCTTCGCCCATGGTACCGGACCAAATAGGTGAATTAATATACCTGCGCGGCTGGGATTTTAAATCATCGAAATTCAATTTAACGCTTTTATTTCCTTCGGATAGATCGGTAAGCTTTAATCCCGTGCGTTTTTCAGCGTTTTCGTATGCCCTGTTTGCAAGAACGCCGTTTGTAACTGACGACAGGTGCAGAATTGCATTTATTACTTCTTCATCGTCTTTTAACGAAGGGTAAGATTTCCCCTCAACCTGCTGAAGATGTCCCTTGTCATTTAACATCTGATCGTAGTAATCGGCGCAGTTATAACTGCTGCCGTGCGCACCCATGCCGTTTTTAACATTAGGGCCAAGGGAAATAAATTTATTGTATATTTGAGTGTAATCGCGTTCCTGAACCACAATATTATGCATTGTTTTTCCGGGAATAGGTTCACATTCCCCCATACTCCAGTCTTTTACCGACGATTGGCTCATTTCACCCGGAGAATCATGCATAATAGGCATATTTACAATATCCTTTACTGGAAACGGCATATGAACTTTCGCTAATTCAGAGGTTGTTTCTGCAATATTTTTGAAAATATCCCAGTCTGATTTTGCTTCCCATGAAGGTTTAACGGCTTCAGACAGAGGGTGAATAAACGAATGCATGTCTGTGGAATTCAAATCGTTTTTTTCGTACCATGAAGCTGTGGGCAGCACTATGTCGGAATATAAAGCC
>CAISYK010000795.1 GCA_903889605.1 uncultured Bacteroidota bacterium | reverse complement strand
TGTACATTGCTGGGCGATTTAATTCGCCTTTAGAGAGCTTGAGCCGTATGCGGGGAAACTTGCAAGTACGGTTCTTAGGGGACAAGGGCGAGGAAACTCGCCTGAGTTACTTGACAAAGACAGACTGCTAATGAAGAAAGCAATTATCATATTGATACTAATACTTCCAATGACTTGCGACGCAAAATTTGGTTGGTCATTCACGGACTATTCATTTTTATGTGGACAGCAGTATAGGTTTGGACAACCATCGTTATGGAGTTTTGAGTTTCAATATGACAAATTTAGTAAAAGCTGTACAAGACAAACTCATTACTATGGCATTGGAGCGAATTATAGTTATAATGACAATCAATCGGAACTTGGAATTAAATATATGTGGAACCCAACTTTCCTCAAAATTATGGTTAGCCGTTCGACAAAATTTTATCCTTATTTATTTGGACAAGGAAACTTTATTCAGACAAAATCACAAGACCAAATTTCGACTGAGAATAAACAAATAAATAGTTATAGCCTCAAACCTGGACTTGGACTAACAGGAAATTTTAGAGATTATAAAGTTTTAAGTATAAGAACATATTTACAAATCGGTTATAACATATCTTATGACTTTCCACAAAATTTTAAAAATTCACTGACGCTAGAATTTAAAATGGGTTTTGGGATAAATGCAAGACAGATAAAAAGAAATAAGCAAATAGATACAGAAACAGAACAAACAGAAACTAAATAACAACGATTTACTTATTGACAGCTGAAAAACGAAATCTTAACTTCACATAAGTGATTTAATAATTTTGTTTACGAAGTCGGCCACTATCAATCAACTAAACATAAGGACAGGGCTTAATAATATGCTAATTACAAATTATTCAATATAAAATCAGTCATCTTTGTATATAGGTGCAGACGGGTATTGCCTCCTGAAATTCCATGGTTTTTATCCGGATATACAAATAAATCAAATTGTTTATTTGCATTAACCAAGGCAGTTATCATTTCCATTGTGTTTTGAAAATGGACATTATCATCAGCACTGCCGTGGATAAGCAGGTATTTTCCTTTAAGTTTATTTACATAATTTATAGGTGAATTATCATCATAGCCGGCTGCATTTTCCTGCGGCAGACTCATAAAACGCTCAGTATAAATATTATCATAATAACGCCAGTTGGTAACAGGTGCAACGGCAATGGCTGTTTTGAAATAATCGGCACCTTTTGTAATGCATAATGAACTTAAATACCCCCCAAAACTCCAGCCGAATGTACCAATACGTGATTTGTCAACATAAGATAATGTGCCTAAATATTTGGCTGTTTCTATTTGGTCAGCTACTTCTAATTTACCTAATTGTTTATATGTGCATTTTTTAAACGTCACACCTCTATACATGGTTCCTCTGTTGTCCACACACATTACAATATAACCTTTCTGAGCAAGCATCTGATTCCAGAAATAGCCGCCTCCGTCAAAACTATTATTGACCATATTGCGGCCAGGACCGCCGTAAAAAGTAAGAAATACAGGATATTTTTTTGAAATGTCAAAATTCGGAGGCTTTATCATCCACGCATTTAATTCGATGCCTTCAGAAGTTTTAAACATGAATAATTCTTTTTGACTCAAATTATATTCCTGCATTTTTTTTGTTATTCCATCATAGCTAAGATCATTCAGTCTTACAATATAC
>CAISYK010000794.1 GCA_903889605.1 uncultured Bacteroidota bacterium | reverse complement strand
GTTCCGTCTGAAATTAAGTTTTTGTTAAAAGGTTTATTCGTTCCTTTTTCATAGATTAATATATTATCTGAACCGCTTAATGGTTCATTTATTATTTCAATTTTATCAAATCCTGGTATTAGAAGCTGAAGCCACTCAATTATTTCAGCATTTTTATTTTCATCTTTAAAAAGATGTTTTAAAATTTTTTCAAGATTTGATGCATCAAGTGCTAGTTTGGAATCATCATTAATGCTTCTTTTAACTAGTTTTTTGTTATTTACAAATAGACGAGTAAAGTTGAAAAAATGATTGTAATTGGCAATAAATTCTTTACTTGATTCTGATTTTGTGTATTCAATTCTTTCTTGTTCACTAATAGAGAAATTTGTATTACTATATAAAATCCATGAATAATTATTATCAGAATCTTTTTTAACTCCTAAAGAGACATGTGCTTGAAAAGCGTTATTATTCCCAAGAATGATATAAAAAGAAATTTTATTATCCCCCCCTTGTTTATTAAATCCTCCAACTGCATTTGAATTAAATAAATCATTAACACTCCCAAATGAATTCAATGCTTCTTTCGGATTCATAAAACTAAAAAAGTATGATAATTCTAAAGCCTCAAAAATATTAGATTTCCCTGCAGCATTAGGTCCAACAAAAACTGAAAATGAATTTGGCAATTTTAGTTCAAAATCAACCAACGATTTATAATTTTTAATATGTATGCTTTGTATTTTCATACCACAAATTTAGACAATTTCACCATTAATTATAACCGTTTCTATTAAAGTGTTTCCAAACGAATATGGAATAAATGAATAATTAGGGATTTCTTTTGTAATAAAAATGTTTGCTTGTTTCCCAACTGCGATGCTGCCGTGAGTTTTACTCAAATCCATTGCATAAGCTGAATTTATTGTTGCAGCATTTATAGCTTCTTCCGGCGTCATTTTATATTGAATGCAGCACAATGAAACCATAAAATTCATATTTCCGCTTGGGCAGCTTCCGGGGTTATAATCACTGGCAACTGCAATGGGCAAGCCTGCACCAATCATTTTACGTGCGGGAGGAAATGGTAAATTCAAAAAGAAAGCCGCTCCCGGCAGAATGGTAGGCATGGTTTTAGAATTCTGCAATGCTTTAATTTCTGTATCTCCAACAAATTCAATATGATCAACGCTGATTGCTCCAACCTCAATGCCTGCCAATGTTCCACCCGAATTACTTAACTGTTCTGCGTGTACTTTTGGTGCCATTCCATACTTTTTGCCGGCAGAAAGAATTTCAATAGTTTCTTCTCTGGTGAAATAATTTTGTTCACAAAATACATCGCAGTAATCAGCTAATTGTTCTTCAGCAATTACAGGCATTATTTCATTGATAAGTAATTTTATGTAATCGCCTTTCCGTTCTTTATATTCAATTGGCAGAGCGTGTGCGCCAAGGAAAGTAGCCTTTATTGTTATAGGGGAAAGTGTTTTTAATTTTTTTATTACACGCAGCATTTTTAATTCTGATTCAAAACTTAAACCGTAACCGCTTTTTATTTCAACAGCCCCTGTGCCTTGCAGCATGATTTCATTCAGGCGAAGCATTGCACTTTCAACCAATTCATCTTCAGATGCGTCATGGAGTTTTTTTGCAGAGTTTAATATTCCTCCCCCTCTTTGAAAAATATCCTCGTACGTTAATCCATTTATACGGTCAACAAATTCACCTTCACGGCTGCCTGCATAAACAATATGTGTATGGCTGTCGCACCAGCAAGGAAGTACCAATTTATCTGATGCATCAATAATAGTTAAATCAGTCCAGTCTGAAATACCTTCCCAGTCATCCATTTTACCAAAACCTGCGATTTTGTCATTTTCAATTGCAAGCCAGGCATAATTGATGCAGGAAAGGTTTTTCATATCTTTTCCTGCAACCTTTAATTGCGGATTGATTTCAACCTGGACTAATTGTTTTATATTTTTTATTAAAATTTTCATTTTATACAATATTCGTTAAAAGTATGAGTTATAAAGCGATTAAAAAATTAAGTTAAAACAAAAATTAAGATATTTTTCTATTATCATGCAACCAAATGAAAACAATTGCATCTGAAGAAGTAATAAACTTTTTATATATTTCATTAAACTCCTTTCTCTATGGCATAAAAATACATTTAGTAAATAATAATTCAATTAAACTCTAAATGTAATCAGCCATGAAAAAACACACAATTATTTTCGTTTTGTTCATTACAGCTATGAACGCGAAAGCACTAGAAACAAAAGATAACAAGGACACAGCTTCAATTGTTAAGCAAATTAAAAATGAAATTGGTGTAAATGTTATCCCTATCCTTAATCCTCTAATTTTTGCTTCTACTTCGAATGTTAACCGTTTTTCCGTTTCATATAAACGAATCTTAAATGATAAGTCTGCCCTGCGTTTTGCATTAGAATTAGATTTAAGTGATAATAGCATATATACTCATTCTAATTCCTCAGATACAATCCTACAGGGAACAGACAATAGTTTAATAAAACAGCATGAAACGTATTCAAATTATTTTCGTCCTCATTTTAACTTAGGTTTTGAAAGATATTTTGGGAAACGGAAACTGGAATGGTTTTACGGGGCTGACGCAGTATTTAGCTATTACGAAAACATTTATAAAAAGCAAAATATTAATTTGGATAAGGATTCAACATCAGGTTCAGTAAAATGGGTTGAGAATAATTTATTAACAGAGACGGTATTGTCTAATAAAAGCACAGTTATTGGTTTTGGGATAAGCCCTTTTTTAGGTGCAAAGTATTCTCTTTCAAAAAAGTTTGCAATTTCCGTTCAAGCAGGTGCGGATATTAGTATTCAAATGGTAAACGAGACTGAAATTAATAAGAATCATGACATTAAAAAATCGCGGTTCACGACATTTGATTTTGATGAGTCTACAGGTTTGATCAATAACATTTCCATAATTTATAAATTCTGATAATATCTAAAATATCTATTTATTAATATTATTGAGGTGTAAATTTCATTATATTCGCTTGTCATAAAAAAATACGGCCTGCGGATTTTTTTAGAAAAAACATACTCAAATTTCGGCACAAATTTCAAATATTTTTATAGTAAAAAATCATCACGAATGAAAATAAAACGTATATCATTTTATATTTCCTGTTTCTTAATTTTTATTTCAATTTTTGCAGAAGCGCAAACAAGTCCAAAATACACTATTTCAGGTTTCATAGGTGAACAAGGGAGCAAAGAAAGTCTGCCGGGAGTAAATATTTTTGTTCCTAAACTTAAAGTGGGCGCTGTTTCAAATAATTATGGTTTCTATACATTAACATTGCCTGCAGATTCAGTTGAACTGCTTGTGACATATGTAGGTTATAAAACTCAAATATTCAAACTTGATCTGCATAAAAATATTCAATTGGATATTCCACTTCAAAATAGTATTGATTTAAAAGAAGTTGAAGTTTCTGCTGATAAAATTGAAAAAATTAGTGATGAAGTACAAATGAGCAGAATAGACCTTCCTGTAGAACAAATTAAAAATCTGCCGGCTTTACTTGGAGAAAAGGATGTTTTGAAAGCTATTCAGTTATTACCAGGAGTGCAAAAAGGCAGCGAAGGCAGCAGCGGTATTTATGTCCGTGGGGGCGGACCGGATCAAAATTTAATTATTCTGGATGATGCTACCGTTTACAATGCAACTCATTTATTCGGCTTTTTTTCTTTATTTAACGGTGATGCATTAAAAAGTGTTGAGCTTACAAAGGGTGGATTTCCTGCGCGTTTTGGAGGTCGGCTTTCATCGGTAATAGAAATGCAGATGAAAGACGGCGATAAACAAAAATACCATGCAGAAGTTGGTATTGGAATAATTTCATCCCGCTTTACTATTGAAGGCCCAATAATTAAAGACAAATGTTCATTTCTAATTTCAGCGAGAAGAACATATATAGATTTATTAACCCAGCCAATAATTAAATCCCAAACAGGGGGAGCAGAAACCGGTTATTATTTTTATGATTTTAATGCTAAATTAAACTATGTTTTAGATTATAAAAACAAACTTTATTTAAGCGGCTATTTTGGTAAAGACAAATTTTATTTTAACAGCAAGCCAAATGCTGGTTATAAAAATGAAGCAGGATTAAGCTGGGGAAATGCTACAGGAACACTTCGTTGGAATCATTTAGTAAATGAAAAAATATTTTCAAATGTTTCACTTGTATTTACTGACTTTTTATTCGATATTCAAGATAAATATTCTTACGGCGGTGATTTTTTTAATTTGAAATACTATTCCGGAATCCGCGATTATTCAATAAAATCGGACATTGATTATGCGCCAAATCCAAAACATTTTATTAAATGCGGTGTTTTGGCAACCTACCATTATTTCAGACCCAGTGCTATAATTGCTGAAAGTTCTTATCCAACCGATAATATGAGCAAAAAAACTCATATTGACGCTTATGAAACGGCAGTTTATGTTGAAGATGATTTCAAAATTGATCCAAAATTACGGGCAAGCGGAGGTTTGCGGTTGAGCAATTTTAATGTAAAAGGGAAAAGCTATTTTAATCCTGAACCTCGTATCTCGCTGCGGTATTTATTAAAACCTGATTTGTCCTTAAAAGTAAGTTATGCGGTAATGAATCAATATTTACATTTATTGTCTAATTCGGGATTCGGCTTGCCTACCGATTTATGGGTGCCGGCAACGAATAAAATTAAACCTCAGCAATCACAGCAAGTTGCACTTGGTTTAGCGAAAGACCTTACTATTAAAGAAGCTGATTTTATGGTATCATTAGAGGGATATTATAAAAAGTCACATAATATAATCGGATATGTGGATGGTGCTTCATTTTTAGATGTCAATCCTTCTCAAGGCAGCACAGACTTTACTTATGAAGATATTGTTACCTCCGGTAAAGCCGAAAGTTATGGCGGAGAATTTTTTTTTCAGAAGAAGTATGGAAAGTTCACAGGATGGATTGGATATACGCTGTCCTGGACCTGGCTGCAGTTTGATGACTTAAATTTCGGCAAAAGGTTTCCTGCCCGTTTCGACCGCAGGCATGATCTTTCTATTGTAGGTATTTATAAACTAAATGACCATATTACTTTGTCTGCAACATGGGTTTACGGGACAGGTAATGCAATCACTTTGCCGTTATCATCATATCAGGCTTCAGCACAAAATCCTCATCCAGCTGTTGGGGCTCCTGAATACGGCAGTTCAAATACCATAAATGAATATGGTGAAAAAAACAGTTTCAGAATGGCGCCTTATCACCGATTTGATATTGCGATTCAATTTCATAAGAAAAAGGAAAAATATGAACGCACTTTTGAATTGGGATTTTATAACGCATACAACCGGAAAAATCCATTTTTTTATTATACTGAATATGATTATTTAACAAATCAAACTAAGTTAAAACAAGTGTCATTATTTCCTATTATTCCTTCTATATCTTGGACCTGGAAGTTTTAAAGAAAAAGAAACTGTAAAATTAAATATGATG
>CAISYK010000793.1 GCA_903889605.1 uncultured Bacteroidota bacterium | reverse complement strand
GATGAAGCTATGATTGTTGATAAAACAGGCAGCATTTTCCTGGCAGGCTCCTATCTGGTAAAAGCGGCTATCGGCGAAAACATTGATAATGAAACATTAGGCGGTGCCGCTACACACTGCGAAATATCAGGTGTTACTGACTACAAATGCAAGGATGATGCAGATGCTCTTACCCGCATCCGAAACATTATGAGTAAAGTAGGGCATTTTGATAAAGCAGGATATAACCGAATCGAAGCCGCTGCACCAAAAAATGATGAAAAAGAAATTGTCGGCATCATTCCAGATGCACGGGACAAACAATATGATATGCATGAAATTATTGCCCGCCTTGTTGATAATTCTGATTTTGAAGAATACAAGGAAGGATTCGGACAAAGCATTCTTTGCGGCCTTGCGCGTATCGATGGATGGAGCGTGGGCATAGTTGCGAATCAACGTAAGGTTGTGAAAAGCAAAAAGGGTGAAATGCAGTTTGGCGGAGTTATTTACAGCGACAGTGCTGATAAATCTGCACGATTTATTATGAACTGCAACCAAAAGAAAATTCCATTATTGTTTTTGCAGGATGTTACTGGTTTTATGGTAGGTTCCCGTTCCGAACATGGCGGTATTATTAAAGACGGCGCCAAAATGGTAAACGCTATGGCAAATTCTGTTGTTCCAAAATTTACAGTGGTCATTGGAAATTCTTATGGTGCAGGTAATTACGCAATGTGCGGTAAAGCTTATGATCCCAGACTGATTGTAGGATGGCCAACTGCTCAGATTGCAGTAATGGGAGGAGCACAAGCAGCAAAAGTATTAGTGCAGATAGAAATAGCATCATTAAAAGCAAAAGGCGAAATAATCACTCCTGAAAAAGAAGCTGAATTATTTAATAAAACAAAAGATAAATACGACAGCCAAACTTCGCCGTATTATGCAGCAGCCCGTTTATGGGTAGATGCTGTTATAAACCCATTAGATACCCGTAAATGGATTTCTATGGGTATTGAAATGGCTAACAATGCTCCTATTACTAAAGCATATAATGTTGGAGTTATTCAAACATAAACTTTAATTTCAAAGTATTCTGATTTATTGCATCGGGTATCAAACTGGAAACAAATTTTCAATTTAATTTAAAGTATAATTAAAAAAACTTACTTTTGTTTAAACCTAAAAATAATTTATGAAATCAAAAACATTTACATCCCGTTTTATTTTTATTACATCAGCAGTTTTATTAGCTGCGGTTAGTCGTTTGTTTCCGCACATTCCAAACTTTACCCCAATTGCTGCAATGGCTTTATTCGGAGGGGTTTATTTTTCCGACAAACGTCTGGCTTTTATTATTCCTTTAATAGCAATGCTTATAAGTGATATCGCAATTCAGCTTTTATTTGGCTGGGGGTTTCATAGTACAATCATTTATGTTTACGCCGCTTTTGTTTTAACCTCTATCATTGGAATTATGGTTAGACGTAATGTTTCTATTCTCTCAGTTGCAGCGGGTTCTATTATTTCTTCGATATTATTTTTCATCATCACCAACTTTGGTTTTTGGGCTTCAACAGGATGTCAAATGGGCGTTTCAGGTTTGAATACCGCTTACCTAATGGGTGTTCCGTTTTTTGCTCCTACTTTATTGGGTGATTTGTTTTTCAATAGTGTTTTGTTCGGTGCATTTTATTTCGCACAAAAAAGATATCCCATATTGATTAAAGCCTAAAAGAATTTTAATATCTATAAAGAATGGCGGTACTTTTAGTTCCGCCATTTTTTTATGATGTTTTGTGATGCAAACTAAGCCATTGTCCCCTTTTTAATAAAGACTCTGGAAGAAGACTGAGAAATTTTTTTTTATTTTTTATTTTTTAAAGTATTACCTCCATTCAATCGTCTTTATAAATATACATGGCAGCACAAATGCAAAATAATGACGACAGTATTCATAAAGACAAATCTCTGACCAAAACCATAAAAAAGGAAAGAGGCGGTCTTTTAACTTTCATCAGTAACCGTACACCTACTATAGAGGATGCCGAAGATATTCTGCAGGATGTCTTTTACGAACTGATACAAAGTAATGCTATTGAGAATACAGCATCATGGTTATACAGGGTGGCGCGGAATAAAATTACCGATTGGTATCGAAAGATGAAACCAGATAGATTGGATGATATTTCAGTAAACCTTGAGGATGACGATGAAGCATTATTTCTTGCGGATATTATTCCTTCGATGGATACAGCGGCAGATAAACAGCTTTTGTTGAAATTGATTTCGGAGGAGTTATCAGAAACGTTGGAAGAACTCCCAAAAAATCAAAGTGAAGTATTTATACTGCACGAACTTGAAGGAAAGAGTCTTAAAGAAATCGCTGAACTTACCAACACTGGAATAAAAACTGTTATCTCACGTAAGCGTTATGCTGTATTGTATTTACAAGAGCGTTTGAGAGGCCTGTACAATGAATTATTAACTAATTAATTAAAAATTAAAATCATGAAAAATAAATTTAGAATCCTTAAAGGGATAAAAATCGCAGCTGCTGTCACATTTTTTGCCGCGCTGTTTGGTTTTGGAACAATGTATTTATGGAACTGGCTTGTACCAGCCCTGTTTCATGGCCCTATTATCAGTTTCTGCCAGGCTGTAGGATTGTTAATACTATCTAAAATATTATTCGGAGGTTTCCAATGCGGAATGGGAAGGAGTGGGCACTGCGGCCGGAAAAGTAATCATCAGCAGTGGAAACAACGTATGGAAGAACGGATAGCTAATATGACACCAGAAGAGAAAGAAAAATTCAAAAATAAATGCGGCGGAAAATTTTGGATGCATGGCGGATCAGATAAGGTGAGCGCTTAGATTAAAACATTTTGCTTTATTATTACCTCTGCCGATAGATTCGGCAGAGGTTTTTTATTTAGATAATGAAGAAATTTTTAATTAGCTTTGATAAGGTTAAACTCAAATAATATGTTTTCTCTAAAAATGCAGGTACCATTGTTCAAATAAATCAGCAAGAAAAAAAATAATCTTTCGAACGATTATCAAACAAACACCTGGTTTTTATACCAAAAAAAATTACAAAAATTAAAAAAACATGAAATATAACTTCAAATATTTTTATCTAATCTGCATTTTTGTTTTTGCTGTAAATGTTTGCTTTGGACAAAGACACCACAAGAAAACTGCATCAAAAAAATATGAATTGCAGGGTCCTTTCTGCAACGGACTCGCAAAAGTGAGAGCAAATAAAAAATGGGGCTATATTGATACAACTGGCG
>CAISYK010000792.1 GCA_903889605.1 uncultured Bacteroidota bacterium | reverse complement strand
TCTTTATTCCAATTTTGCTGCTGAATAATTTTTAATACATAGCTTGTTTTAAAAATCTCAGAATAATTAATAATAATTCTTTTTACTTCGTCTTCAAAAAATTGGTCTTCCTTAATGTAAGCTGAAAATCCCTTTTCGGCATCAGCAAAGCTCTCAAAACCAATCTCGGAAAGTTCAGCAATCAATACATCGCTGCCTAGTTCTTTTGGTTCAACGTTGATAATAAGTTCTATATAACTCATGAATTTTTTTTGAAATAGTTAAGACCGGCCAAACCTAAACCCCAATGAGTTCTTGGAATGGGAGGAATAAAATGAATTCCTAAAGTATGTTTTTTATTCTGCAACTGAATTAACAACGGCCGTGAAATCAACTGCTGAAAGCGAAGCTCCTCCAATTAATCCGCCGTCAACATCCATACAAGCAAATAATTCCTTTGCATTTTTTGCGTTGCAGCTTCCGCCGTATAGGATAGAAACAGCCGAAGAAATTTCTATTCCGTATTTTTTATTTATTTCGGAACGAATATAGTTGTGCATTCCCTGGGCCTGATGAATTGAGGCTGTAACGCCGGTACCTATAGCCCATACGGGTTCATAAGCAATAATAATTTTACTGAAATCAGCTGAAGGTAAGTGAAACAAGGCTTCTTTTAATTGTTTCATAATAACCTCTAAATGCTGATTTGCATTGCGTTCAGTAAGATTTTCACCGATGCAGAAAATAGGAGTTAATTTATTGGCTAAGGCTGTATTTACTTTTTGAGCAAGCAGGTTATTGTTTTCACCAAAATAAAGTCTTCGTTCAGAATGTCCGATAATTACATAGTTTGTGCCGGTAGATGCAACCATCGCGGCCGACACTTCACCTGTATATGCACCGCTTGAAATATGGTGACAGTTTTGAGCAGCAGTCTCAAACCCGCTCAAAGATTTCAGTTTATCTGCTACGGAAGCCAGGAGAATAAACGGAGGGGCAATTATTTTCAAAACATGGTCTGCTGTTTGCACAGAAAATGCTTTTATAATTTCATCAGCAAGCAACTGTCCCTCATCAAGAGTTTTGTTCATTTTCCAATTTCCGACAACTATTTTTTTTCTCATAAAAAGCCCCTTTCTTAATCTCTCACAAATGGGAGAGCAACAGGTAAATGGGGTATACCATGTTAATTATTATTACTTTTTTCCTTTTTTTTACATTTCGCTTCAGTACTTTCAGAGAGATATAAAGGCCGAGGCTCATCCAGCCCCCTCTCTTTTGGAGAGGGGATTAAGGGGAGAGGCTATCTACTGCACCCTTATTCGAGGGTCTAAAATACCATAAATAATATCAACTGCAATATTTATTAAAACAAATATTACGGCAAATACTAATGTGGCGCCCATTACTACCGGTAAATCATTTTTGTTGAGGGCATCTACAACTTCATAACCAATGCCTTTCCAATTAAATATAATTTCAACAAAAACCGCTCCAGCCATTAATCCGGCAAACCAGCCTGAAATGGCTGTAATTACAGGATTAAGAGCGTTTTTTAATGCATGTTTAAAAATCACTTTGTAAAAAGTTAATCCTTTAGCAGTTGCCGTGCGGATGTAATCTTGTGAAAGTACATCTAATAATGAGCTGCGTGTTAACTGAATTATAATTGCCAATGGACGCAGCCCGAGCGTTACGGTCGGCAATATAAGATTTTTTAAAGTAAGATGCTCTTCCCCGAAATCATCTGTAGTATATAATGAACCTACATTATTTAAGCCGGTATAATCACGTAAAATAAAACCGAAGAACCAGGCTATAATTAACCCAATAAAAAATGACGGCAATGCCATACCAAAGATGGCAAAAAACAATGCTGATTTATCAAACCACGAATTTTTTTTTAAAGCTGAAAATATACCAAGCAGAATGCCGAAAAACGACCCGAAAAGTATAGAGGAAAATGCTAATATTGTTGTTTCCGGGAGCGTTTCACTAATTATATCTGATACTTTTCGCTTGGTTATATATGACCTTCTTAAATACGGATATTTAAGAATTAATATTTTTGTACTGCTTACTGAAAACAATTTTTGGTAAGTTGAATACTTGTCAGGATTCAAATACAAGAAATGATTTTTATCTATTGGATCTTGAACAGAGATAGGTGATAAATCATTTAAGTACATTAAAAACTGTGTAGTTAAAGGTTTATCACGTCCCAAATCTTTATTTATTGCATCTATTGAGGCCTGATCGGCACGCTGGCCAAGCATCATACGGGCAGGATCTCCGGGCAGTACATTAAACAGCAGAAACACTACGGTAATAACTCCGAGCAGTACAAGGAAACCGTAGAATAAACGTTTCAGAACAAATTTTATCACAATTCTACTTCTTAAAGTATTTTTCTTTCACATCATTGTATGATGGAAATGAGTGGTAATGCCACATATCAATGACCGTTCCGCCTTTTAACAGCATTAATCCAGGATTAGAGCGAATCATAGTTTTTAAAACAGTTCCATCTGAATTGTAAAAATCAATGTTTGTTTTAGCATCCTGCTTAAACTTTTCAATAGTACCTTTTGTTGAAGAGGTAAGTGTAATAAAAGCTAAGCTGTCTTGTTTACAAAGCGCGGCAAAATCATTTATTTTACCAAATACATGTTTTTCTGTTTTATCTAAATCATAACAAATTAATAAAAAATTGAAATTTGGATTTTCTATAATATCTTGTGTGTAATCTGCACCATCCAGGTTTGAAATGCTGAAGTCTTTAATCTTTGCGTCAATTCCTTTTTTTGTTACTTCAGTTCTTGTACTGACAAAATCATAGAATTTATCCCAATCAGGCGGCCACTTATCAACTTCTTTTATTTCGCCTGTTTTCTTATCTTTTAAAGTATAAAAGAATTTTACTTCATCTGGTATCCCCTTTGTTTGCTCAGGGATATTTTTACCGATGGCGTATGGCCTAAAATCAATTATGGGTAAATAATTATAAGTATAAAGCGGAAAACCCAAACACGCAGTAATTGAAATCAAAACAAATCCATTTTCAACTTTTCTTCCTAAAAGCGGACGAATACTGCTGTTTTTAATTAACATGAAAATTGTCATCACAAGCATTATAATATTATTGCGGAACTCCTGCCATGGCGTCATTTTAATAGCATCACCAAAACATCCGCATTCGCGCACTTTATC
>CAISYK010000791.1 GCA_903889605.1 uncultured Bacteroidota bacterium | reverse complement strand
CCTTCGGGGAGGTTAGGAGGAGCTCTTATGGTTGATGTTTGTTTATCTCCGTATTTGTATCCCGTTTATCACAAAGATGACAGTATTGTAGTGGTGATTGATATTTTACGTGCAACATCATCAATGTGTACGGCTTTTCAATATGGGGCGGATAGAATAATTCCTGTGGCAACCCTTGAAGAAGCTGCAGAATATAAAAAACAGGGTTTCATAGTAGGAGCCGAACGTAATGGTATACCTATTGAAGGATTTGATTTCGGTAATTCTCCTTTTTCCTACACAACAGCAAAAATAAAAGGGCAAACAATTGTTATTTCAACAACAAATGGAACTCAGGCTATTGAAGCAGCACGCAATGCTTACAAAGTTGTTATTGGTGCATTTAACAATATTACGGCATTGTGTAATTGGTTAAGGGTGCAGAATAGAAATGTACTGCTTTTATGTTCGGGCTGGAAAAACCGTTTTAATCTTGAAGATACATTATTCGCAGGTGCTGTTGCCGAAACGCTTTTACAGGAAAAACATATATTTAAATCAGGAGATGGTGCTTTAGCTGCAAGTTTTTTATACAAGTCAGCTATGGAAAATCCTTATAAATATTTCCGTAACTCTTACCACGCAGATCGTCTGAATGTGCCAGGATTAAAAAAAGATCTTAAGTATTGTTTTGCACTTGATCAAACAGAAATAATTCCAGTTTTAGAAGGGAAATATTTAATAAAGCTTTCTTAATAATATATTTGATTTAATTGATTAAATTTGATTGTTGAATTTCCAAAAAATAAAATTCAGCACATTTTAAATTCAAAAATAAGTTAATGCGTAAATTCATCTTCATTTTCATAATTGCAATCGCGGTTTTTTTTATTCCAAATAATGAACCCGCTTATTCATGGGGCTTTTTTGCACATCAAAAGATAAACCGAATGGCGGTTTTTACATTGCCAGACGGAATGATCGGCTTTTATAAGAAACATCTTGAATATATTTCTCAGCATGCTGTTGATCCCGACAGGCGGAGAGGTATGGTAGCAGCTGAACCTCCGCGGCATTATATTGATATTGACCATTACGGAGCTTACCCATTTGATTCTGTGCCTAAATACTGGAAAGCAGCAGTTAAAAAATATTCTGAAGATACATTAATAGCATACGGTATTAATCCGTGGCATATAGAAAAAATGGTTTACCGGCTGCAGGAGGCATTTAAAGATGAAAATCTGGATTTGATACTGCATTATTCTGCTGATTTAGGACATTACATTGCCGATTCACATGTACCGCTTCACACAACAGAAAATTATAACGGACAAATGACCAATCAAAAAGGCATTCATGGTTTCTGGGAATCACGGATTCCGGAAATGAAATCCGAAGGTTATGATTATTGGACCGGAGGTGCAAAATATATTGACAAACCTATTGATAAAGCTTGGGCAGCAATAAAAGCCAGTCATGCTGAAGTTGATTCAGTGCTGAAATTTGAAGCGATCTTAAATGCTAAATATCCGGCAGATAAAAAATACAGTTTTGAGAACAGGGGAGCCGCTTTACTGAAAGTATATTCTGCTGAATACACAAACGATTATGACAAGATGCTGAACGGAATGGTAGAGCGCAGAATGCGCGAAGCAATTATTACGGTTGGCAGTCTATGGTATACCGCATGGGTAAATGCCGGCAAACCTGATTTAAACCGCTTTGGTGATAAAAACATTTCCGACTCACTTAAGCTTGCACAAAAAGCGGAACAGGAACTCTGGAAAACAGGAAAACCTTTTGAAGCAAAAGGGCATGACGATTAGGGTTTACGAATAACCAATTTATTGCAAATACACTAATCCTAATTAATAAAGCCGCATTCTAAAAAAACAATTGGTTTGAGTTTGAATTGGTATTAACTATTATCAATAATTTTTAGTGCTTACAATTTTACCACTTTCATCCCAGAAAGTCCAATTATCGCTTTCCGCATCATTAGAATAAAAACCTTCATAGCGTTTTTTTTCTTTACCAAACCAGGAGGTGGTTTTTCCATTTTTCTTCCCGTCAGTATATTCAGTTTCGCTCCAGGGCGATCCATCTTCATAATAGCTTTTCCAAGTGCCTTCACGTTTTCCTCCCTTCATAATTCCGCGCATTTCAATTACTCCATTTTTGTAATATTTTACATATTCCCCATTTTGAATAAGCGAATCTTTTTTTTCAGAAAAAAGGAATTCTCCCTTAATTGTATCGCGCAGCACATTTTTATTTTCGGTAGTTTTATGCTGCTCATCTCCGCATGAGAATAATCCTATTGCAATAAGTAAATAGGCAGAGCCAGCCAATCCATAACGGAGGAAAAAACAATCAGAACACCAAGCAAAAATATTATTGGGAAGACATTTAGGAACTTTATTCATTGTTTTAATTTTTTCTCTCTGTAGTATATTTAACCAATTTATTTAATGACGTTTTTGAAGGACTATCAGGGAATGCAGAAAGTATTTCTAAAGCTTTATTTTTATATTCATTCATCCTGCTTTCGGCATATTGTATGCCTCCGCTTTTAATGACAAAATTAATTGCTTCGGCAACTTTCAAAGGATCATTATTATTATTTTTTACAATATTAATAATCCTTCGTTTATCCAAAAATGAAGCATTGTTCAAGGCGAAAATCAAGGGCAGGGTCATTTTTTTTTCTTTGATATCAATCCCTGTAGGTTTACCTATATTAGTACCATCACCGTAATCAAACAAATCATCTTTAATCTGAAATGCAATACCAACAGCTTCACCGAAAGTCTGCATCCTCAATATTATATTTTCATCGCTTGTAACTGAAGCCGCTCCGCATGCACAGCATGACGCTACCAGTGAAGCAGTTTTTTTTCGAATAATATCAAAATATACTGATTCATCAATATCAAGTTTTCTTGCTTTTTCAAT
>CAISYK010000790.1 GCA_903889605.1 uncultured Bacteroidota bacterium | reverse complement strand
ATTCTTCTGTAAAAATATCCTCAATGGCAAATTCTTTTCCTTTTAGTTCTAATACTTCACTTAATGTTTCTACGGAAGATTTTGTGTCGTTGTATTTTGTCAGCCATTTTTTTATCAACTTTTCTTTCGCTTCAATTCCTGCAGTATCATTGTCAAGCAGAGTATATGCTTGAAGTTTTTGACCAATCATAAATGTACTGATATAAACTGCCTCTGATGCACCGCCAGCCGCAGTGACAAAAATTTCGTCAGTCAAACATTCTTCGCCTGACCTTTCAAACAGTCCTGATAGTGCAGTCAAAAACCAAAAATCATCTACTCCTTCAACAACTAAATTTTTTGTTGAAAGCAAATAACTTGTTGATCCACTCATTCCTAATGCCGCTTGCAAAACAAATTTTGATTCGGGTTGGCTGTCGGTGAGTTCCTCGGTAACAAATGCACCATCTTTACTTTCTGTGATTACTCTTATTCCTTCAGGCTTCTGCAAGTCAAGCATAAATGGCAGGTGAGTAGAATAAATTAATGTATTGTCTTTTGCATAGTTCTCAAGCCGTATAAGTAAATCTCTTTGTCCGTCAGGATGAAGATGTAAACCTGGTTCGTCTAAAAGAATAATACAGTTCTGAAATAGTCCTTTGCTTTCATACATAAACATCAAGTCAAAAGAAAAGAACCATTGAAATCCTTTTGACCGTTCTTCCAATCTAATAAGTGCAGGGTCTTTTTCATCTTTCACGAAAGTGTAAAAGTGTTGTCCGTCTGCTCTATATTGGACTTCATATTTTCTTTGATTCCATCTTTTTTCAATTGTTCTTGTTAGTGTTGCTGAAGCATCATCTAAATCATATTGTCGTTGCTCTCTGTCTGCTGAATTACCTTTAGTAACTTCGTCATTTAGGTCAAGTCCAGAAAGTTCTAATATTGTCAAAAGTGTTTTGTCTTCTTCTGTTGCTTGGTTTCTTTGCTTGCGTTGTTGCAATTGGTCTAATTGTGCTGAACCATTAAACACTTTGTAATCGTCCATATAAATTAAAGTAGGGAATACTTCACTGATGTATCCATCAACTACAGTTTCTTGCTCAGCGGTCAGTTCCTCATTGAAAAGTTCTGATGAGTCAATTCTAAAATCACCAGCATAATTTCTTGTTGCAGTAACATTGTTGCTTTGAATTTCAAACCCCGTCAACTCTTTAACATTTGCAATTTCATCATCAGTCAATTCAAATACAGCAGTGCAAACAATTGCTTGTTCGTCTCTCTCTCCTCGCTTACCTCTTGGCCATTCCCGGGCAATGTTGTATGGTTCGCTATTGAATGGATTTAACTTGTGAAGTCCTTTCAATAAAGTTGTTTTGCCTGCCTCGTTTTTACCAACGATTACAGTTAAATCATTTACATCAATCCAACCTGATTGGTCAATGCACTTGTATTTGTCTATTTTAAATTTCTTTAGTTTCATGTTGTGAGGATATTGATTTTGTATGTTTTTCTATGTAGTCAGTTTCAAATTAGCAGTGTCACCTAACAATGCAGGTAACGGTTCAGATATTGTCGATACCGTAGGCACTCTATTTCCTCTATTACCCTCCTATGTTTGCCTTCTTTCATTTTTACACTGTATCAAATTTTTTACAAAGATACATAGTATTTCAATAATACCGACAATTCATCAAAAAAAAATCCATCCCCCCCCAATTTATCTCCCAAACTCTTTCTACTTTTGAAGTTTTTTTTTCATAAACTAAAAATTTATACATTATGGCAAAGAAAAAGAAGCCAAAGAAAAATAAGATGCCGCCTCAGCAACACAAGCGGCGCAAAAGTTTGACCAAAGAGGCTAAGGATATGATGTTGGAGTTGGACACGGTGGTGTATATCAACCGCAAAAAAGGGAATGCGTGTTACCATTTGATTGAGGATGATCTCAAATTTATAGACGTAATATTATAGCGTTTGTAGAGCAATTTTAGCTTTGCCATCCAAAATTTGGTAGGGATTTCTGAACCATCGAATCGAATCGGTTTTACACTTACGAATTAAGAAGGCGTAGAGCAAATAAAAAAACATTTATTGCTTAATTATGGAAGGACATCATAAACATTTTTATGGTGTCCTTTTTTTATGAAAGCT
>CAISYK010000789.1 GCA_903889605.1 uncultured Bacteroidota bacterium | reverse complement strand
CAGCCAGCCTATTGATAATAGACATGATCATTACCAGACGAATCATACGGTCGGTACCATCTGATTCTACTTGGTTTGCAAGATCCACACGTTTATCTGTGCCTTTTATATGAAGCAGCAATTCAATATTAAATAATTCATCAAAACTTACTTTTTTACCACTGTCGAGATATGTATTTAATACTTTTAAATTTTCTGATTGGTCAAATTCAAAACTCATTTGCCCGTTAAACTCTTGTATAGATGCGATTTTTTTCAATTCCCCAATGATACGTTCATTATCCAGCAAATCAATTTTCATTGATTCAATATTTGAAATACGAGTTTGTGAAAGTTTTTCATTGAATTTTGTATACACAAATTGCTTAAACTCTTCATATCGTTTTAAGAGCGTGTAGGCTGGATTAGCAAACTGTGTAGATATGCTGGATAATAAACCATCAATACTGCGTTCTTTATCCGATAAACAGGCTATTTCATCTTCTACAAAGTTAATAAACTGCTCAATATCCGCGCTGTTATTGCGTAAACGGTATTTCAGATTATCAAAAATCGCATCTTTCTTAACTTTTAATTCAATCCTGTCTTTTTGATGAATTTGAATTTTAGAAAAAATATAATCAAGGTTATCGTTTGTTTCATAATCAGTGGGAGCTAAATTAATTCCTTCCACTTCAATTTTACGTTCTTTTAATTCTCTGACACGAATTTCCAAACTGCGTTTTTCTTCCTGCAGTTTGTCGAACATAATTTGTTTCTGAGAAATTTCTTTTACCAATGAACTTAAAAACTCTTCCAGTTCTTTCTTTTCCAGGGTAAGGGTTCTAACATCATCTGTTATTGAACGAATTTGTTTTTCTAAAGCAGGCTTGCTTTCTATCTGTTTAACTTTTTCTTTAATTAATTCAATCTCATTTAAAATGACTTTTAATTTTGAATCAATTTTTTCTTTGTCAACTACAGCTTTTAGAAGTTCTTCTGATTGTTTTTTCTCAATCAAGAGTCCTTTTAATTCATCTTTCAATTCTTTTACAGATTTGAATTCTTTAAGAGTAATACCTTTAGTAATATCAATTTCACCATCAAAAATAGCAAGCAGTTTAGCCGACATTTTTTTAATAGGCTTTTTGATTTGTTTACTTGGCAAGCTGGTAACCTGCTCAGAAAGTACAGAATTTAATAGTTGCTTTACATCTTCGTTGTCAGAAATTTTATGGATCAATAAATTGTTATAGTTTTCAATCTGATTTTCGAGTGAAGCAATTTGATAATTTAACTTATCAATACGCATTTCCAACTGCTTGCTTGATAGTTTTTGAATCTCAATTGTAGTAAAGCGGGTTTCAATTTCTTTACGGTCTTTATCTAAATTACGCAGCGATTCTTTTAAGAAATCAACCGTTTCAAATTTATGTATTTCATTCAATGCTGTTTGCTTTTCAGCCAGCAGATTGGTTTTGTTTTTTATATCAGCATTTTTTTCGCCGATATAAGATGCATAATTTAATTCTTTAGGTTTTAATATTTCATTGATTTCATTATGCACAGCTGCTATATGTCTTCCTCTTTCGATAGATGAAATTTCCAATTCAGGAATTGCAGCAACATAGGAATTGTTGAAGGCTGATATTAATTCACTTACAATTTTTGTTTTAGAATTATATATTTTTACCAACTCACGAAACTCAAGAAAATCAGTACGTACCGACTTAATGCTTTTAATTTCCTCGTTTATACGCAATAAATCTGTAATATCTTTTTTGTTTTTCTGAGAAAAGTTCAAGCTTTCATTTTCACGATTATCGGCAATAATCAAGGACTCTTTAAGAGTTTTGTTTGTAATCAGTTTTGAGTTGATTAAATAACGGTAAACTTTTGAAAAGTTGTTGCTCAAACCATCTGCTTTCACAGTATCTTCGAGCCATACCACGGCATTGTTTTTTGTTCCGCGGTGATAAACAAGGTTAAATACATCTGACTTAGTAGCAAATTTACTATGAGTAACCCCGCGTTCATTAACTTTGCCAATCACTTCATCGAAATTCAACAAGCGCTGGTGCGCTCCTTCATTCTCGAAAAAATACTCTTCGTCATATTCACTGTCTATCTTATAATACTCTAATTCGCCTTCAGTATTGCGTTTTACCAATATGCAGTAATAGCCTAATTTGTTAATCTCGAAAATTAAAAAGCTTTTATTATGCGTTGGAAAATAGTGGTGGATGGTTTCTTTATCACCTTTACGCTGTCCGCTGAACGACATTTTTTGTCCGTCAACTACGAACAAAAAATTTAAAGCATATATCAAAGTACTTTTTCCGATATTGTTTGGCCCTACTAACTGCATTGAATCGCAGTTGTCAAGTTTCATTTCGGCTTTACCGTAGCCTTTCGAGTTAATTAGAGAAATTCTTGTAAGCATCTTTTTTAAGTTTCAAATTTATTAGGATACCAAATATAGTGAGATGCTTGATTGGTTTTAAGCCATGCGCGGGCTGTTAATAACAACCTGTTGAAATTGAATTAATTACAATATATTTTGTTGAAAAATTTAAAGTTCTTAGACTTATTGAATAAAAGTGGTAAAATGCTTCTGAATTCGGCAGAAAATATTCCGAATTCAATTATTTTGAAATGAAATATTATAAATATGTAAATTTGGTCGAACCCATTTCTACAATAAGGAGTGCTGATGGGGCTGGAGTTTTACCTGAGCAAAGCCGAAGGGCTTAAATCTTATGTCAGTGTAAAAAGATTTTTACAGCCTAACGCATCATTAAAAATGTTAAGAAAGTTCAGGATTTCTTTCATCTGACTGACAAAACTAAATTCTTTAATAATATAAGTTTGTTTAGAATTGTGTATTCCTGCTATTGACGTTTGCGTGAGGGATTGAAGTGGAAAGCCCGGAGCGCAGCGAGGACTTGGAACGAAAAGCCCGCCCAGGAGCGCCAGCGGATGGGCACGCCAAAAAAATACAGAATGCTGATATAAATTATCTACATTTGCCTGAAGCAAATCATATCCCCAATTTATTAATAACATGAAAACATTTTCGAACTATTTTATAATTTTATTTATTGCCGGGATATTTTCTACTGGCTGCAAAAATACTACTATAACAACTGGCAGCGGCTCGGTAAAGATTGAAGGAAACGGAAAAATAGTATCCGAAAAACGCGATATTTCAGCGTTCAATGCGATTTCGATTTCGGGAGTTTTTAATGTTATCCTTGAGCAAGGCAGCAGAGAATCAATAAAAGTAGAAACAGATGAAAATATTTTACCGGCGATTATTACTGTGGTTAAAGACGATACATTGAAAGTTAAAATGCGGGACAGCACTTCAATACATAAAATGAGTAAATTGAATGTGTATATAACGCTTGTGTCAATTTCAAATATAAATACTGTTGGTGTAGGTAGTTTGAAATGCGCAAACACAATGCATCTAAAGGATCTTGATCTGAATCTTGAAGGTGTGGGTTTAACTTCACTAAACCTGGAAGCAGACAAATTAAATGTTAAATCGGAAGTTGTTGGAGCTTTATCATTAACAGGTGTTGTAAAAGAAACATCTATCAACCACAATGGTGTAGGGGTAATTCAGGCATTCGATTTAAAATCAGAAAAACTTACACTGCATTCAAATGGTATTGGGGCAGCACAAGTCTTTGCCTCACAGGAAATAATAATTGATGCATCTGGTCTGGGAGGGGTTGAATACAAAGGGGGAGCGGCTAAAAAACAAATTAATAATTCGGGAATCGGAAAAGTTGTTTGTGTCGATTGTAAGTGATTTTTTTGATTGCGGATTTTCAGAGTTTTGAACTGAATCAGATGTCAAAAATCAAATTATTTAATATTTTTTCTCACGCCAATCTGGAAATTTCTTCAGCAAAACTGTTTATTAATACAGATCCATCAGCATCCAATTCCATTAGAATGACTTGTTTTAACTGATTATTCAATTCGGGATTATAAGGTGTTTTTACTTTAATGTAGTTATCAGTAAAGCCATGCATAAAGCCATTTTTGTTATCGGCTTCAAATAAAACTGAACGCGTTTCACCTAAATGCTTCTCATAGAAATTACGTAATTTTTTTGCAGAAAGTATACGCAGCATTTTATTGCGTTTCTTGCGGACAGCAATGGGAACAAGATCTTTCAAATGAACGGCATCAGTGTTATCCCTTTCTGAATATGTAAAAACATGGAGGTAAGAAATATTTAATTCATTCAAAAAATTATAAGTATCCAGAAAGTCCTCATCATTTTCGCCGGGAAATCCAACAATAACATCCACACCAATGCAGCATTGCGGCATTAAACTTTTTATTTTTTGAACACGGTCAGAATATAATTCCCGCATATAGCGCCTGCGCATAGTTTTTAACACTTTGTTGCTGCCCGACTGCAAAGGAATATGAAAGTGAGGAACAAATCTTTTTGACTGTGCAACATAATCTATAATTTCATCTTTCAACAAATTTGGTTCGATTGAAGATATACGGAAACGTTCAATGCCTTCTACTTTATCTAATTCTTTTACTAAGTCTAAAAATGTCTCTTCTTTAGGACTGTCTGTTTTTAAAGATTTGTGACCAAAATCGCCAAGATTTATACCTGTAAGAACAATCTCTTTTACGTTTTGTTTTGCAATATCTTCAGCATTTTTTACAGCATTGGCGATCGTATCGCTGCGGCTGCTTCCGCGGGCTAAAGGAATAGTGCAGAATGAACAGCTGTAATCACATCCATCCTGAACTTTTAAAAACACGCGCGTGCGGTCACCAAATGAATAAGAACCCACAAAAAAGTCGGCTTCCTCAATTTCACAACTGTAAATTTCGGCTTTTGATTTTTTAGTAAGATCGTTAAGGTAATTCAGCAATTTGAATTTTTCAGAAGCCCCGAGCACTAAATCTACACCATCAATATCCGCAATATCTTCGGGCTTTAACTGAGCATAACAGCCTATGATTACAATGTATGCATCAGGTGAAATGTTCAATGCCGACTTTACAATTTGTTTACATTCTTTATCGGCATTGGAAGTAACTGTGCAGGTGTTAATAACATAAACATCTGCAGGTTCTTTAAAATCAACTTTGTTATAGCCTTGCTCTTCAAATAAACGTGCAATGGAAGACGTTTCGGAGAAGTTAAGCTTACAGCCTAGTGTATGGAATGCGACATTTTTCATTGGGCTGCGAAGTTAACAAATTTCAATGAAATATTATTGAATGGCTTTTTTGTGAATATTTTTGGAGAATTAAAAAGAGTCTGTATTGGCCGTTTATAAAAAATTTTATCGAAGAAATGTTTTGCATATGCCAAAGATACTTATTTATACCATTAAGAGGGTTTGAAGCGCTATCAGCGTGCTTCAAATAGAATATTAATTTTAAAACAAAGACCTAATAGAGATCAAAATATTTTGTTCTTCAATATTTATGCATGAAAAACAAAAGTCTAACTATTGGTTTTTATGGTAATATTATATTTTTCAAATGCGAGGTTATAAATTCCAGAAGGCTGCAAATAATTATTTTTTCTTTTGTATTATAACTATCTCCTGACGGTATAATTACAAAATTGTTTTTCGTTTTTAAGTCAGCGATTGATTGATGAAAGCCTTTACTTATTTGAGGTGCAGTCGATAATTTAATTTCTATGCAGACGACAGGTTTAATTCCCTTTACCAGTACCAAATCAGCTTCGGTTCCTTGGTGGGTACGGTAAAAATACAAATCCAGGTACTCCGGCTTTAATTGACGAATTTGTTCAATTACAAAACCTTCCCATGAAGTACCGATTGATGGGTGTCCTGCAAGTTCATCCATATTCGAAGTTTTTATTAAAGTATGTAAAATACCGGTATCACGGATATAAATTTTAGGCGCTTTTACCAACCGCTTTTTTGAATTTGAGAACCATGGCAGTAATCGGGTAAGTAAAAAAGCCCCTTCCATATATTCTAAATACCGGCCAACAGTCGGTGCAGTGACGCCCAATGATTTAGCATAACTTTCTTTATTCCATATTCCGCCATTATTATGCGCCAACATGCTCCAAAAATTACGGATAATTACAGATGAAAATTCAACACCAAACAATTCGCTCATATCTTTTTCGGTGTAGGATTTTATCAGGTTGTTGCACCAGTCTTGGGAAGCGTGGTTTTGCTTTAATGTTAAGGCTATCGGGAAACCGCCTTTAAACCAAAGGCTATCTTGTTTAATTTTGCTTTTTTGTGCCTCAAATAAATTAATTCCTCCCATATCCAAATATGATATTCTTCCGGCTAAAGACTCTGAAACACCTTTAATTAAATGCGGGGATGACGAACCGAGCAATAAAAAACGAGCAGGTTTTCGGTCAGCGTCTATTAAAGCTCTAAGAAGAGCAAAAAGTTTCGGCATTCGCTGCACTTCATCTATAATTATAAGTTTGTCTTTGTTTTTCAGCAAATAACTTTCTGCGTCATTTTGTAAACGGTTAAAATGACTTTCAAGTTCTAAATCAAGGTATAGTATTTGTTTTTTTGATTTTGAAGCATATAATTTTGCCAATGTTGTTTTCCCGATTTGTCTGGCGCCCAACAGTGCGACTGCAGGGCTTACTTTAAGTAAACGAGTCATGTCAGTTATTTCTGTTCTTTGTATCACGGAACAAATATACAAAATTTATCCATGAAAATCAAAAGTATGGCTTTTGATTTTCATGGATAAAATATAAGCTAATATGATGAGATAATAATTAAAATTTCAATAACTCTTCATACAATTCCCTTATCGGCATTCCCATAACATTAAAATACGAGCCTTCAATTTTTTCAACAGCAATATAACCAATCCAATCCTGAGCCCCATAAGCTCCTGCTTTGTCATATGGATTGAAGTTGTTGATATAATATTCAATCTCTTCCTGCGACAAAACTTTGAAATAAACATTGGTTAAAGCGTAAAACGTTTTTGTTTTATGTTTTGATTTTAAACAAACCCCTGTGTATACTTCATGTTTTTTGCCTGAAAGCAGTTTCAGCATCCGCACAGCATCATCAAAATTTTCCGGTTTGTTGAGGACTTGATTTTCAACCCAAACTACAGTATCAGCGGTTATTACAATGGTATTGTCGGAAAGCTCCTCATCAAACTCCTCGGCCTTTTTCTGACATAAGTAAAGCGGTATTTCTTGAGCTGTTAAATTTGCAGGAAAGCTTTCATCAACTTCTTTTGTATGCACCTCAAATTCCAATCCCAATTCTTTAAGCAGATATTGTCTGCGCGGAGATTTTGAAGCTAAAATTAATTTGTGTTTTTTTAAATTCTTCATTTGCCTTTAATAAAATTATTTTGTTTTCCTTCTCAATCCGATGAGGCAAATTTAAATTCAATGTCTTTTCGATGCGGTATTGCCATTAACTCTTCCTTCACCATTGGCAGAGTATATTTTTCATAAACAACTTTATAGGTTGCGTTTACAATAGGCATATCAATTCCCAGGCTTTCTGCTTTTTCCTTAACAGCCTTTAATGTAAAAACACCTTCAGCCACCTGCCCAATGCTTGCCATAGCTTCTTCAAGTGTCAGCCCTTCAATAATTTTTCTGCCGATCCTAAAATTTCTGCTTAGCTCAGAATTACAAGTTGCAACTAAATCACCAACACCAGCAAGGCCTAAAAAAGTAGACGGATTTGCTTTAAAATAAAATGCAAAACGGCTCATTTCACTTAATGCCCTTGCAATCATAAGACTTTTTGCATTTTCGCCAAAACCACCGGCCTGAATAATGCCAGCGCAAATAGCATATATATTTTTCAGCGCGCCAGCCAGTTCGACTCCGCAAACATCTTCGTTACCATAAATTCTGATGGTTTTCCCTCCAAATGCATCCTGTACTTTTTCTATTACCTCATTAAATCTGCTGGCAATTACAGTGCCTACAAGCTTTCCACTTAGAATTTCAGAGGCAAAATTAGGGCCGCTTAATGCTCCTGTTTTGAGGCATGATGTTTCTTCGGCCAGTACTTCGGTCATAGATTTAAAACTTTCCTGTTCAAAACCTTTAGTAGTAGATATTAAAATTTGGTCACCTTTCACATATTTACCAATTTCTGCGGCCACTTTTCTAAATGCTTTGCTTGGTATGCTTACAAATATTAAAGAAGAGTCAATTATAGCATCCTCCAAATCTGAAGTTGCAAAAATATTTGATGGCAAAACGACTCCAGGATGATATCTAATATTTATATGATGGGTATTTATGGAATTAACAACCGACTCATCCCGTAACCAAATCTTTACTTTCTCCTGGTTTGAGGCCAGTAGAAAAGCTAAAGTAGTACCAAATGAACCTCCGCCGATAACAGTTACATGTTTGATTGCAGCCATATATTTAAATCTTTTTCAAGTTCGTAAAGAGTAAGTTTGTTGTGATAATAATAAAGTGTTATCAGGTCGTTGCTGACAAATAATTCGTTTCGTTCATGTAAAACAGACTTACCGTGATAGGATGAAAGCTGCTTAATTGAGTGGGAAACTAAATCACCGGGAGAAGCAGAAAAAATTATGCTGTCTATTTTTAATTCTCTATTTTCTATTTTCTTTAAAAGTATAGTTTTTAGAAAAATGATTGAATTAATAAGCAGTTCTTTTGTGCACTCGGCTTCAAAGGCTGAAACCAATTTAAACACGTTGCTGAACGGATATTTTTTTTGAAATATTTTAAAAACAGCATAGGACACCAGATGAGTATCCATAATAACATTATTTATTTTGAAAGACTTTAATATCTTATTTCCAAGAATTGAAGTATATACACGATCTCTTTGAAAAGAGAAATTTGGGACACCATTTACTAAAATATATTTCTCAATATCTATAGGTCTGGAATGAGCGTCAATACTAATTCCTTCATCATTTACGGCATTCCCGAATATATCTATTGGATCTCCAAAACAAACAGCAATTTTCGAATCGATCTTAGCTATTTTTTTTGCAAAACTTAAAATATTTTTTATTTTGTTAGAAGAATCGTTTGGTAAAATAAACTTTCTGTTTCCTTCTTCTATCAGATATTCTTCAATAAGATCGCGTGCTTCGAGGCATAGTTCATAATTCAGAGTACAAGGCACTACATAAATATTTTTCTTTTTCCCCTCTTTCGCACCTTTGATAAATGTTGACAGCGCACTGCCTAACAGACCAAGTTTTAATTGTTCTTCAATCTTTCCGCTTCTGCTCCTGGTCCCTCCAGGATAGAAGAGATTGTGATAGCCATATTCTAGACTCACAGAGGTGTAATTTTTCAGAACATCTTTATACAGATCATTTTTTTTGTCTCTGTCTACCTTGTATGCTCCAAGGTTAGTCATCATAAAATTAAGAACAGGATTAGTAAAAAGGTTAAGGCCTGCGCCGTATATCAATGGGGGGAGCCCTGTAATAAAAGTAGAATACCCCATGATAATACTGTCAAAATTGCTCTGATGCGTTGGTGTGACTATTAATGTACCAACTTTACTTAAATGAAGGATCTTATCAAGAGGACCTGAAATGTCGATATTGTTATTAATCTTTTCTTTAACTCTTTTTGAAAAAAGCTTCCAAAAAGGTTCACCCACAAGTATTGCTTTTATAATATATGGTACAACTTTAACAGCAAAATTATAAACTTTTGGACTGTATCCGCCTGATATTTCCAGAGCATAATTTTCAATAATCTCTTTTAAAATCTTTTCTTTATCAATAGGGCCTGCAGAATAAAATCGTTCTTCAATATTCGACCAGAAAACAATTTCTGTTCTGCTGTGCTTCGATTTTTTTATATTTCTAATTCTTTTCTTTTCAAGATAAATTGTATCAAAAATAATATTGTCGATTGTAATATCATCAGACCTTTTACAATATGCCTTTTGCTCTATCAGAGTTTGTTCAATTACCTGCTCAATAGCTTTATCCTTGTCTTCCCTTTTCATTATTTACAATATAAGTCTATAAAAAGTCAATATTATTAATGAATAACCCTGAGGCAGAGCCTCGAGGAAT
>CAISYK010000788.1 GCA_903889605.1 uncultured Bacteroidota bacterium | reverse complement strand
AATATTTTTTTCTATTTCAAAAACGTAATCCGATTTATCATAAACATTAACTTCTTGTTCTGCATCAATGTAATTTGGGCTTGAAGCAGTTAATATATATTTTCCCGGACCAACAGCAAAAACATATCTTCCGTTTTGATGATTTACATTTTTAGCATCGGTTTCTGTATTTGTTTTAGCATCTCTTAAAGAAACAAATGCCTCAATTTCATTGTTAGACGAATCACTTAAAGATACTATACCTCTAATTACGGACGGCCGGATTTCAATATCGTTAAATACAGTTTTATATATATCAAGATCTCCGAAACCGCCTTTAATTACTTTGGAAATATAACCATCGCGTTTATTCTCCGCCAGGCTGAATACTGTTTCATCCTCAGGAGTATTTATAGGATAACCTATATTTTCGGCTGGTAGAAATGAGTTAGTTTCACAATCAAATTTTGATTTAAAAATATCAAAACCTCCCATATTTATATGTCCTTCTGATGCAAAATATAAAACAGAATCTTTTTGGTCATACATAGGAAATGCTTCTTTATACCTGGTATTTACCTGAGGCCCTAAATTAATAGGTTCAGCCCAGCTGCCGTTAGAAAGTTTATTAAACATATATATATCAGTTTCTCCCAGACCACCAGGTCTATCACTTGAAATAAACAACATATTTTCATCTTCTGTAATGCTTCCTTCTAATTCACGGTATTGTGAATTAACTGGTTCAGCGAAACTCACAGGGGGCGCTTGAAGCAGCTCCTGCACAGGCATAATAAAAAGGTCGCCCTTAATGGTGTCATTATCTTCATAGATAATAATCTTTTTACCATTTGGCATAACGTAAACACATTGTTCATCTGCAGCGGTATTTACAATAGGTCCAAGATTTTTTGCTTTTGTCCATTGTCCATCTTTTACTAGAGAAACATAAATGTCAGATGTAAGATACCCTTGCTGAGTTGTTAATTGAGGATGGTTTTCTTCTCTGCGGGAAGTAAAATAAAGCGCTCCTTGGTTTTGAGTAATAAATGGGGAATAATCAGCAAATTTTGAATTAATTTCTTTCCCCATATTCTCGAACGTTACATTCAGCGGGCTTTTAATTAATTCTTTTGCATTTTCACAATCCTCAATACACCGATCTACCAATCCGTAATTTTTTGTGGTAATTTTTTTTTGATAGTCAACCTTTCCATTTAAGCGGTCTTCATAATAGTTTTCCACTAATTCAGACTTCTTGGAGTTAATTATTTTTTGATAATCAATAAAAAAATTTAGGGCTTCGTCAAATTTGTAAGTATACATATTGGCCATTCCCAGATATAAAAGTACATCATCATTATAACTGCCGTTTGTATAAACAAATTCCAGGTAAGGAATTGATTTCGATTTGTCTTCATTTAAATTAAGGTAACAAACACCAATGTTATAGTTTATTTCAATGTCGTCTTTATTCTTTCTATAAAGTTTCAAATATTCTTTAAGGGCATGGTTATAATCTTTTTTATCAAAATAATCTTTTGCACTAATGTTTTCCCCAGTTTGGGCATTAGAATAATTACACAATAAACTTATTATTATTACAATTATTGCTGAAAGAAGTTTATGCATTTTTGTTAAGACGGCAATTAATCAAGTTAAATCATTTAACAATTATTGAAGCAGTGACATTATATTTAATGGTTTTTCGGACTATTGTTTATATGTTTTTTCGGACTTTTGTCTAACTTTTCAGCTTTTTTTAAAACAATATTT
>CAISYK010000787.1 GCA_903889605.1 uncultured Bacteroidota bacterium | reverse complement strand
TCATCCAAAATATAATTTGATGCCTCGCCTCTTATAAAAAGTGCTGGGGTATTACACGAAGTTTCATCCGGTGTCAGCTCTCCGACATTTTCAATCTGATCAGCAATTACGTTCAAATTAAAACGCCAGTCTAGTTCACCGTTTTCTTTCCAATAAATATTTTTTAAAAGAAATTGCCTTGTGCCGAAATCTGAAATATATTTTGCTAAAACATTTTCAACTTCCTTACGTGTTTTTACAATGCTGAAATCAACAGCAATTAAAGCCTCCAGCACCTCTTTATGATGCGGAGGATAGTATTTAGGAGCAATATCTGCAACAATTAATTTACTCAATAATTCAGGATGCTGTACGGCAAAAAGCATTGCGGCCTTCCCGCCCATTGAATGCCCTAATAAGATTACTTTTTGCAGATTATTATCCGTAATCAATTCAAGTATATCATCACTCATCACCTGGTAATTCCATACCTCACTATGGGGCGAAAGACCATGATTGCGCATGTCTGCAGTATAAACTTCAAAACCCTGTCCGGCAAATTGTTTGGCAAGAGTGTTCCAGTTATCGCTTTGCCCAAACAAGCCGTGTAAAATAATCAGCGGTTGTCCTTGTCCGAATTTTCTGTAAAAAAGTTTCATTTCCTATTGGATGATTGGTCATTGGTTGATTGATCACTTGTTTGTTACGGATAAAGAATTCATTGCGAACTTTCTTTCTTCGAATTACGAAATTTCACTCATTTACAAAACTGTGTTTGCTGAATTGCCCACTTGCAATTGCCAGAGGCCTAATGACTAATTGACTATAGGCTAATTGACAAATGACCAATGACCAATCAACTAATGCCTAATCGACTAATGACTACTTGACTTTTTTTAAGCTTCTCAAATATAGCTGAATTGTATTTTCCAAACCAAAATACAACGCATCCGAAATTAATGCATGACCAATAGAAACCTCCAATAATCCAACAGTATGCTGAACAAAATAACTAAGATTTTCCAGACTTAAATCATGCCCCGCATTTATTCCTAATCCCAATTCCAGGGCTCGTTTTGAGGCTATTGAATATGGTTTAACTGCTTTTTCGCGGTCAGCAGGATATTGTCTTGCATAATCTTCGGTATATAATTCAATGCGGTTGGTCCCGGTTTCTTTAGCACCTTCAATCATTTTTATGTCCGCATCAACAAATATTGATGTGCGGATACCTGCATCATTAAAAAGCGAAATTGTATCTTTTAAATAACTGCCGTGAGTAATTGTATCCCATCCATGGTCAGATGTTACTTGTCCGATAACATCAGGCACTAAGGTTACCTGCGCGGGTTTTACCTCCAGCACCAGATCCAAAAACTTTTTTTCGCGCGGATTTCCTTCAATATTAAATTCGGTGGTAAGCAAAGGTTTTAATTCTCTTACATCTTTATAACGAATATGACGTTCGTCAGGCCGTGGGTGAACCGTAATGCCTTGAGCACCAAAGCGCTCGCAATCCATCGCGACTTGTAATACGTCAGGAGTATTTCCTCCCCTAGAATTTCGCAGTGTTGCAATTTTATTGATATTTACACTTAACTTTGTACCCATAGTTTCATAAATAAAAATGTAAAGCTAAAAAATTAGTATGTTTGTATAATAAGTTTTCTGATTAAATGTTTAATAAATGCCGCAAGGATAAACCAATTTGATAATTCTTCGGAAGGCTGCTTAACAAAAATAGATTCGTAAATCAGGAGTGATTGGTCATTCTTAACTTTAATTATGCTGGCAAAAGACCTTATAACAGACGAAATACCTCCCCTTAAAACTTCCGATACCGGGATAATGGTAATTAACTGGATGGATGAGTTTAAGGTGGCGCACCTTCCTATAGTAAATAACCGCGAGTATTTGGGGATTATTTCCGATACTGATATTTTAGATTTGAATATTACTGATGAAGAAATTGGGAAATACAAACTCTCACTTATTCGTCCGTTTGTTTTGGAAAATCAGCATGTTTACGAAGTTATTAAAATGTTTTCGAACATTAAACTTACAGTATTACCTGTTTTAGATCAAAACCAAAACTACATAGGATTAATACCCTTAACTGCATTATTACAGCAATTTGCAGTACTTGCCGCCACCCGTGAACCGGGCGGAATAATAATACTAGAGATGAATGTACATGACTATTCGTTATCGCAGATTGCACAAATCGTTGAAAGTAATGACGGTAAAGTATTGAGCTGCTACTTAAATTCGCTTGCCGATTCTACCAGGATTGAAGTAACCCTGAAAATAAATAAAGAAGATATTTCCGGCATACTGCAAACGTTTGATCGTTATAATTATACTGTAAAAGCGTCTTTTCACCAAAGTGAATTTTCTGATGACATGAAAAACCGTTTCGATTCATTTATGAATTATATAAATATATAGGTCTATTCCCTTAATCCCTCTCCGAACCAAAGGGGAAAAAGGTGAAAAAGGAAACGAAAAAAGAAAGGCATCAATTAATAACAATAATAGGCGGTTAAACAACTCACCTATTGCCTCTCCCTTAAGGGGAGAGATTAAGAGAGGGGCTCCATGAAAGCAGCTATTTACGGTCGATCTACTAAAGATAATATTTCTGAGCATATTCAGCAGCTGTTTAATAAACTCAATGAATATGAAACAGAAATATTGATATATGAACCGTTTTACAGATTTCTTAAACAAAAAATAGAAATTAAAGGTTCAGTTCAAACCTTCAATTCATTTTACGATTTGAATGGAGATACGGATTGTATGTTAAGTCTTGGCGGAGATGGTACTTTTTTAGAAACATTAACTTACGTAAGGAATTTAGGAATTCCTGTTTTGGGAATAAATACCGGGCGTTTAGGCTTCCTGGCAAATGTCGCAAAAAATGAAATAAACGAGGCTATTGAAGCTTTGGTGCATAAAAGATTTAGTATTGAAAAACGAGCCTTGCTGAGTGTTACAGCGCCCAATAATTTGTTCGGCGAAGTAAATTATGCTTTGAATGAACTAACTATATTTAAAAAGGACAGTTCATCAATGATCACCATTCATACATACATAAACGGCGATTACCTCAACTCATACTTTGCCGATGGATTGATAATAGCCACCCCTACAGGTTCCACAGCCTATTCATTAAGCTGCGGAGGGCCTTTAGTAATGCCTGGCTCGGCAAACTTTGTAATTACTCCCATTGCCCCTCATAACTTAAATGTACGTCCATTAGTTATTTCTGACAACAATGTTATTAAACTTAAAGTAGAAGGGCGCAGCAGCCATTATCTTGCTTCGCTTGATTCAAGGAACGAAATTATTGATTCCTCTATTGAACTTACACTTAAAAAAGCTGACTTTTACCTGCACATAATAAAACTCGAAAACCAAAACTTCTTTAATACAATCCGTAACAAATTACTCTGGGGCTTAGATAAACGCAATTAACTAATTTTAACACATTCAAATAAGCAAAATTGCATTACCTTTGACGGCTATTGCCAATAAAAACAGCTAAGGATCAAACTCTTTTAAAAGAGGGCCGCAATAAAATAAATGAATAAATTCAGAAATTGAAAAAACATTTTTTTATATTAATTAGTGCCCTGCTCCCAGCATTTACAGGATTCGCCCAGCAGCATAAAAAAAGTGCCGAAATAGGACTCTTCCTAGGAGGCTCGTATTATATCGGTGATTTAAATCCTCTTGGTCATTTTAATCAATTTACAAAACCTGCAGGCGGTATAGTTTATCGTTACAATTTTAATCCGAGATTAGCGGCACGTACTAATTTGTTTTTCGGCGCAATAGAGGGTGATGATTCTTTTTCTAATTCTCCTTCACAGCTGCAGCGCAATCTGCATTTTAAATCCAACATTTATGAACTTTCAGAACAGCTGGAGTTTAATTTTCTCGACTATAAAATTGGTGATGACGAGAGAGGATTCTCTCCATATATTTTCGGCGGATTTGCAGGTTTTAAATTCAACCCTCAGGCAAAATTCAGCGGCAATTGGGTAGACCTTCAGCCGCTTGGCACAGAAGGGCAGGGCCTTCCCGGCGGAGCCTCCAAAAGAAAATATAAACTTATGCAGATATCCCTGCCGTTTGGTTTTGGAGTTAAGGCCAACCTGTCAAAAAATATAGGTATTTCTATAGAATGGGGAATGCGTAAAACATTTACCGATTATCTTGATGATGTTAGTAATCGTTATTATGACCCAGCGGTATTATTTGCTAAACGCGGCCCTATGACGGCGCAGTTATCTGACCAAAGCATAGGGACAGATCCAAATTTCAGCAATGTAGGGAGGCAGCGCGGAAATCCAACAACAAAAGATTGGTATTCCTTTACCGGAATAGCTTTAACAGTGAAATTTAAAGAAAAAAGAAAATTATGCCCGGGTGTTTATAAGTGATGTTGTAAAAAAACTACCGTCAATAAGCAATGGCTATTTGGCTGTTCACACGGAAATCAAAAAAAATAATTAACACTTTAGCTGACAAATAGCAAATAAATAACTAATTAATAACTAACAAACACAGTTTCGTAAATTCGATTAATTCATATTTCTTAAATAAATAATTTCGTAATTATTCGGTATCAGTAACCAAAAAATGAGCTTAAAAGAAAAAATTATACCATCAAAATTGCCGGAGCACATCGCAGTAATTATGGATGGGAATGGCCGATGGGCTAAACAGCATGGGGAAGACCGTATTTTTGGTCATGAAAATGGTGTGAAATCAGTCCGCGATACAGTTGAAGCTGCAGCTGAAATTGGAATAAAATATCTTACACTTTACGCTTTCTCAACCGAAAACTGGAATAGGCCTCAGGAAGAAGTAGTTGCGCTGATGCAGCTTCTCGTATATACTATAAATGCAGAAACAGCAACACTTAACAAAAACGGCATACGTTTACAAGCTATCGGCGATTTAAAAAGCTTACCAAGCGATTGTTATAATGAGCTGCAGGAGGCGATTGCAAATACAAAAGATAATTCCCGAATGACATTAGTGCTTGCTTTAAGTTACAGTGCACGCTGGGAGATAATAAATGCCGTTAAAGAAATTGCTCAGAAAATAGAAAACAAAACGCTTTCTGCAGCGGATATTAATGAAGATGCTATTTCCAGTCATTTATGCACTGCCGGTATTCCCGACCCTGAACTAATGATTCGTACAAGCGGAGAGCACCGCATCAGCAACTTTTTGCTTTGGCAGTTAGCTTATTCTGAGTTATATTTTACAGATAAACTTTGGCCGGATTTCAGGAAAGAAGATCTTTATGAAGCAATACTTGATTATCAAAACCGTGAGCGCAGATTTGGAAAAACAAGCGAGCAGTTAGTTTAACAATTTATCAATTTGGCGGCAGACAATTAAAGCAATTAAACATTTTTTCAGATGCAATTAATAAATAATCAATTGGATACTAACAAACACTGTTTCGTAAAATAGTATTGATTCGTTATCCATAAACATTAAATTCGTAATAATTCGTTATCCATACTAACAATGTATAAAAAAATAGCAGTTCTGTTTTACGTTTCAATACTTACCATTACAATAAAAGGGCAGGTCAGTATCGGCGGATCCGATTCAGCAATTGTTGATTTTTCGGCTCCTAAAGAATACGAAATCGGCGGCATTACTGTAACAGGTGCAAATCATTTAGATCAGAATGTATTAACATTATTATCAGGATTAAGCGTAGGAGATAAAGTGAAGGTTCCTGGAGATAAATTTTCAACTGCTATTGAAAACTTATGGAAGCAGGGCCTTTTTGAAGATGTAAAAATTACTGCAAATAAAATTCAAGGCACAACTATTTTTATAAATATTGATGTGCTGGAACGCCCCAGATTGTCAAAGTTTTCGCTCAAAGGAATGACAAAAAGTGAAGCTGACGATATCCGTGAAAAAATAAAATTGATAAAAGGAAAAGTTGTGACAGAAGGCCTTATTTCATCCACATCAGTTAAAGTAAAAGAATTTTTCGTTAATAAAGGGTATATGGATGTTAAAACAGATATCCAGCAATTAAAGGATGAAAGCATTGACAATAGCGTAATTCTTCAAATTAATGTCCTTAAAGGAGATAAAGTACGCATAAAAGATATAAATATTATCGGAAACAATTCTATTAAGACTTGGAAATTACGCAGGACATTTAAAGAAATCAAACGCAGGCGTTGGTGGAATCCTTTTAATTCCGGCAAGTTTGACGAAGATAATTATGTGAAGGACAAAAAAACGTTTATTGCAAAATACAATGAAAAAGGGTTTCGTGATGCAAAAATTATTAAAGACACGATGTATAGAGTTGGAAGTGATCGTGTAAGTATTGATATTGCTGTTGATGAAGGACATATGTATTATTTCCGCAACATTAACTGGGTTGGCAATAGTAAATATTCAAGTAAAGAACTGAATAATGTTTTTGGGATAAAAAAAGGTGAAATATATGACCAATCTCAATTGGATGCAAAGTTGTTTATGAATCCAAACGGCAATGATATCAGTTCATTATACATGGATGATGGTTATTTGTTTTTTAACATAACGCCGGTTGAAATAATGGTAACAAGCGATTCCATTGACCTGGAAATGCGCATTTACGAGGGCAAGCAGGCAACCATAAATAAAGTAACAGTTGTGGGCAACACAAAAACAAATGATCGTGTTATTTTACGTGAGATCCGCACTAAACCAGGACAATTATTCCGCAGATCTGATATCATACGTACTCAGCGGGAGTTATCTCAGCTGGGTTATTTCGATCCTGAAAAAATGAATGTAGTTCCTACGCCTAACCCAGCTACCGGAACTGTTGACATTGAATATACAGTTGAAGAAAAACCATCCGATCAGATTGAACTTTCCGGCGGTTACGGCGGAGGCCGAGTGGTTGGAACATTAGGCATTTCTTTTAACAATTTTTCAGGCAGGAATTTTTTCAAAAAAGATGCGTGGCGCCCCCTCCCTTCCGGTGACGGACAGCGCTTAAGTATTCGGGCTCAATCAAATGGTTTATACTTTCAGTCGTATAATATTTCATTTACAGAACCTTGGTTAGGAGGTAAAAAACCAAATTCTTTAAGTGCAACGGCCTATTATTCTGTGCAGTCAAACGGTGAATCAAGAAATGTGAAATCAAACGGTGAAACTGTTGCAAATCCTCTGCGTCAATCACTTGATATTGTTGGCTTATCTGTTGGCCTTGGTAAACGTTTGAAAAAACCAGACGATTATTTTACAGTATATCATGAGCTGAACTATCAGTATTATACTTTAAATAATTTTAATTCTATTTTTTCTTTCAGTAAAGGATATTCGAACAATATTTATTACAAAATATCTATACAGCGCAACTCAATCGACAAACCTATCTTTGAAACGCGGGGTTCGCAATTGGCTCTTACCGGTCAATTTACTCCGCCATATTCCTTTTTTAATGGTAAAGATTACTCAAGTCCGGCAATGACTGATCAGGACCGCTATAAATTTGTAGAGTATCAAAAATATAAATTTACTGCAAAGTTTTTTACTCCTATAACCAATAAAAGAGGATCTGATGGTAAAGAGGCACGCAATTTGATTCTGCGTACTTCAGCAGGTTTTGGATTCTTAACTTCATACAACTCAAAAGTAGGAATATCTCCATTTGAACGTTTCTATTTGGGCGGAAGCGGACTTACCGGATATGCCTTAGACGGCAGAGAAATTATTGCCATGAGAGGTTACGATGATCAGTCGTTATCACCGAGAACCGGAGCTGCATTCATTACTAAATATTCAATGGAACTGCGTTTTCCTGTAACACTTAATCCGCAAGCAACAATATATGCGCTTGGTTTTGCAGAAGCAGGTAATTCATGGGAGCACACAAAGGACTTTGATCCATTTAACGTAAAACGATCTGCAGGTGTAGGCGTGAGAGTGTTTTTGCCTATGTTTGGGCTGCTTGGCTTTGATTATGGCTGGCGCTTGGATAATGTACCTTCAAATTTAGGTATGCAGAAAGGTCAATTTCACTTTACTATAGGAGCGGCAATTGGAGAATTATAAATTGCAGATATTAGATATTAGATAGATGTTAGATATTTGATTTGAGATGTTTTTTTATTCTTAACACGAATAAAGTCTCCCACAACAATCAAATATCTAACATCTAATATCTTAAATCCATAACTAGTTAATTTTCCCTAATTATTAATAATTAAATAATAAATTCCTAAATTCGCGGCGCTGTTTCTAAAATAAGTAATGAATTTTAAGCTTTGAATTCTCAAATAACTTTAGTTCAAGTAAAATAAATATAAATCTAAATTTGTAAAAAAATGAAAAAGATAATTTTTATAGTCAGCATAGTCCTTACTGTAAATGCTGCTGCATTTGCGCAAAAAATTGCATATGTTGATTCTGAATATATTTTAGGTCAGATACCAGAATATAAAGCAGCCCAAGCTGAGTTGGATAAAATATCTGTTCAGTGGCAAAAAGAAATTGAAGCAAAATATGCAGAGATTGATAAGATGTACAAAGCATATCAGGCCGAACAAATTTTGCTTACTGAAGACATGAAAAAGAAACGTGAGGGGGATATTGTTTCAAAGGAAAAGGAAGCAAAAGACCTGCAAAAATCGAAGTTTGGAGTTGACGGAGAGTTATTTAAAAAACGTCAGGAGTTGGTAAAACCTATTCAGGATAAAGTTTACGGCGCAGTAAAGGCTGTTGCTGAAAAAGGAACGTATTCAATAATGTTTGATAAATCAAGTGATTTGACAATGCTTTACGTAAGTTCTAAACTTGATAAAAGTGATGCTGTTTTGGAGCAAATGGGTTACAAAGGAACGGGAGGAAGCACAGGAACTGGCGCAGGAACAAAACCAACTAGTACAGGAACAAAAAAATAACAAGTATAATTAATAATTAAAAAACCAAAACCAAATAACTATGAAGAATACCTTAAAACTGGCTGTTGTTGGAGTTGTAATGATAGCAGGTTCATTAGCCGCAAATGCACAAAAAATAGCTCACATTAATTTAGATTCACTGATAAGCATAATGCCTGAATCAAAAACAGCACAGCAGAATGTACAAGCTTATGCAAAACAATTAGAAGGTCAAGTAACTGCGATGCAAACCGAATTACAAACTAAATATGCCGAATTTCAGGATAAATCAAAAGATCTGGCTGAAGTAGTGCGTGCTTCAAAAGAAAAAGAACTGAATGATTTAAATACCCGCATTCAGGAGTTCCAACAGCAAGCACAAACAGATTATCAAAAGAAAACTGCGGAACTTTCAAAACCTGTTTATGAGAAAGCAAAAAAAGCAATTGAAGCAGTAGCTAAAGAAAATGGTTACAGATATGCTTTGGACACAAGTTCCGGGCTTGTTTTATACAATGAACCAGCTGATGATATTATTGGATTAGTAATAAAAAAATTAGGAATTACAGCACTGGCAACACCGTTGACCCCTATAGCTCCTAAAAAATAGAATATTAAATATAAAATTATAAAAGCCTCACCACGAGTATTCGGGGCGGGGCTTTTTTTATGAAGTAAATTGCTGACGGTTCGACTTTGTTCAGCAAAGATTAAAAATATACATAAAACAATTGCACTTCTATATCTTTTGTATTTATATGGAAATTTATATAAGCAGCTCCGGCAAAAAATATCAAAAATCAAAATTTAAATAACGTGAGTGATAATAAAAAAATGCCAATAGGAGTATTTGATTCTGGTTATGGAGGGCTTACTGTCTTAAAAGAAATCGTAAAGCAATTACCTGAATATGATTATATTTATTTAGGAGACAATGCCAGGACACCTTATGGTACAAGATCGTTTCAAACAGTATATGAATATACGCTGGAATGTGTTCAGCAATTGTTCTCAATGGGCTGCGAATTGGTAATATTAGCCTGTAATACAGCATCGGCAAAAGCGTTACGAACAATACAGCAGAAAGACCTGCCGCGTATTGCTCCCAATAAACGTGTGTTAGGCGTAATACGCCCTACAACCGAAATAGTAGGTAAATACACTAAAACTGGACATGTTGGTATATTAGGAACTTCGGGTACAATAACATCCAACTCCTATCCCATTGAAATTGAGAAATTTTATCCTCAGCTTAAAGTACATCAAGAGGCATGCCCAATGTGGGTTCCGTTGGTAGAGAACAGTGAATTTGAAAATGAAGGCGCAGATTTTTACATCCAGAAAAATTTGAAATCTCTTTTGTCAAAAAATAATGATATTGATACTATAATATTGGGCTGCACTCATTATCCATTACTAATAAACAAAATAAAAAAATATTTGCCGCAAAATATTACTCTTCTTTCACAAGGAGAAATTGTAGCAGAAAGTTTGTCAGATTATTTAGTTCGCCATGCCGATATTAATAAAAAATGCAGCAAGGGCGGCAGTATTGAGTTTTTTACCACTGATGCACCTGAAAACTTTGATAAAGCTGCAAGTGTATTCTTTGGAACGGCCGTGCAGTCAAAACACTTGATCTTGTAGTCTCGAGCTGCAAATGAAAATTTCAATGCATAAAATTAATAATAATAATTATGTTTAATTTTTTTGTATTTTTAAAGATTAGCTATTGAAAATGATTTGCATTTAAATATTCAGAACATTAATATTTATTAAGAATGAAAAAAATTAATTTGGCTTTGTTTTCGTTTATCTTTCCGATTGCTCTGAGGGCCTATTGTCAAAATACTGAAATGGCACAGGAAATTAGCATTCCAGTTCAATCAGCGATTGTGTATTTATATGGAGCAGAGGTTTCGCACAGCAAACTTGTAACCTTAAGTCCAGGCAGAAATAAAATTATTTTTATTGGTTTGTCACCGAAACTGAACGCAAAAAGTATACAGGTAAGTGTTGCAGGTGATGCCGCAATATTATCAATTTCTGATGCAATGAATTATATGGCAAACCAAAAAGAGGGTGTCCGGATAAAACAATTAAAAGATTCTTCGTTGGCATTAAGTGATGCTGTTACAGAAATTACAAACGAAAAAGATGCATACTCCACTGAGAAAAATATGCTTTTAAAAAACGACGCAATTGGAGGCAATGAAAAAGGTGTAGCGATTGCCGAACTCAAATTAGCCGCTGATTTTTACAGAAGCAGGATAAAAGAAATCAACATTGAACTTTCAAGGTTAAATAAAACGGCAAATTTGTTGAATGAGTCTTTGTTAAAAGTTAATCAGCAATTGATTGCCCTTAATGCTAAAAACAATCAGCCTTCCGACGAAATAACTGTTCTTATTTCTGTATCAGTAAAAACAACTACCACCATTAATTTAAAATATATAGTTACGGATGCAGGATGGGCACCCAGCTATGATCTGCTTGCAGAGGACGTGAACCAGCCTATTGAATTAAAATACAGAGCAAAAGTATTTAATAATACCGGCGTTGATTGGAATGATATTAAAATTAAACTTTCTACTTCCGATCCTTCGCAAAGTGCGGCAAAACCAATTTTATCTCCATGGAATCTTGATTACAATTCAGGAGTGAATTTTAAAAAATCAGGCTATGGATACAATAATTCTCCTATCTCCCAATCAAACGAAGGATACATGCAAAATGCGCCTTCATCTATGCAGTCCGCTATGGCAATGGATGCTGATCAAAAGTTAAGTAAAACCAATATTGCACAACCTGTAAAGTTTGAAGAAATACAGGTGTCTGAATTAAGCGCTGAATTTGATATTAAAACAAATTATTCCATTCCCGCGGACTCAAAGCCATACATAGTTGATGTTACTGAATATAAATTACCTGCATCATTTCAGCATTTCAGCGCCCCAAAATTAGTTCGTGATGCTTTTTTATTAGCCCGTATTACCGGTTGGGAAGATTTGGATTTGGTTGAAGGTCCTGCTAATGTTTATTATGCAGGAACATACGTTGGGCAGTCATACATTTATACACGGAGTGTTGATGACACTTTAGATTTATCACTTGGGCGCGACAACAAAGTGTTGGTTACCCGAAGCAAAATAAAAGAATATTGCAGCAAAAAACTGTTTGGAAATACGACAAAGGAAACATTTGCTTACGAAATGGCAATTAAAAACAACCGAAAAACTCCTGTACAGATCGAGATTCAGGATCAGCTGCCTATTTCTGCACAAAGCGATATTACTGTTGATGCAATTGAAACATCAAAAGCGGAATACGATTCGAAAACAGGTAAATTAACATGGGAATATACATTACAGCCCGGGGATGTAAAAAAAATAGCCTTTTCTTATTCTGTGAAATACCCCAAAAATACTAGCATCAAGGTACAAAAATTCAGGACTGTTTCAGCGCCTTCATTTTAGCAAACCATTTATGCTTAGCTGCGTAAATAGCAGAAAAAATATTTCAGAGACATTGATGATTTGTTGAAATGATGCAGCAGAAAAATTATTATACAATACTTGGAGTAGGCAGTACAGCCAGTTTCGATGAGCTGAAAATTGCTTACCGTAATCTGGCTAAAAAATACCATCCCGATAAAAATCCAGGCAGCAAAACTGCCGAAGAATATTTTAAAGAAATACAGCAGGCATATACAGTTTTATCAAACCCTGATAAACGTGAAAAATATGATTTAAAAAATTCGGGGGGTAGAGGATATATGCGGCAAAAACAAAACCCTCAATATAACGGAAATACTTATCATTATGCACAGCGGCAGCAGCAAAATTACTCGGCACAAAATACTCGATCACGAAAAAACGAGAAGGCTGAAGGCTACCAAATCCCTATCAGCATTGGTATAGCGCTAGTTTTACTCTATTTTATTATTTCGTTTTCTAACAGCAAGAAAAATAAAACCGAAGCTGTATCCAACGGCGAATTAGTGAATAAAGTCAGCCAGACACTGATAATGAAAAAAGAGGTAAACACGGTGCCCTTGATCAAGGATTTCGACTCGCCTTACAGCAGTTTTTTTGGGGAAGAAATATTTAGTGAAGACAGTAAAAACAACATTGCTGTTCATAACAGTGATGAATCAGAGGCTGTAGTGTGTCTAATAGAAAACAAAAAATCATTGCGCACTATTCGTAACCAGTATATGAGTACTGGTAATTATTTTAAAATGAATAATATTCCAGATGGAGAATATTTATTAAAAGTTTATTTCGGCACTAATTGGGATACAGCAAAAACTTTCCTAAGCAATAAGGTGAAAGGCGGATTTGCCAATGAAATTGGTTTTGCAGAATTCAAAATAAATAAAGGGTTTTTTAAAATGAAACAGGAACAAACGGGTTCAGGTTCTTCTTTTTCTTCATATGAAATTGTGTTAAATCCGAATCAAAAAAAGGATGTAAAAACAATTACTGCCGAACAGTTTTTTAAATATTGTTCACTGAAAAAGTAGCATTTTTTGATCTTTTTAG